>NZ_JANQCJ010000114.1:0-7567 GCF_024723355.1 Micrococcus sp. HG099
GGCGGGCCCGCCGATCAGGAAGGGGCGCTGCGTCTCGCCGAAGGCGAGGTAGCGGTAGACCGCCGTGTCGTCGGGGCGGGCGGGGGTCTGGCCGGGGGCCGCGTCGGCCGTGGTCTCGCGCATGGTGCGTCCTTCCGGGACGGGGGCTGCGGGGCGCGCCCGACCGCGGCCGGACGCGGTCTGGACTCTACCAGCGGGCCCCGACGGGACACCGTGGGAGCGGGCGTGCGACGCCCTCGGCGGGGCGGCCGGTCCGGGCCGGCGGGCGGGGCTGGTGTATGGTGGTGCCCGCGCCGCAGGTGAGAAGCCGAGCGGCTGCGCGGGCGTAGCTCAATGGTAGAGCGCTTGCTTCCCAAGCAAGATACGCGGGTTCGATTCCCGTCGCCCGCTCCACCAGGAATCACCTCGTCAGGGCCCGGCCACCGCCGGGCCCTGAGTGCTTCCACGATGACGGCGGCCCGCCTCAGCGCCCCGCGCGCAGCTGACGCAGGCGCCGCTCCAGGTCCACGGGCAGATCCGCGGCGAAGCGCGGGTCGACGTCGGGCCCGGCGTCCGCCATCCGGTACACCCCGTCCGCGCGGTCCAGGAAGCCGTAGTCCACGAGCTCGCGCCGCAGCGTGGCCACGTCTTCGTGGGCCGGGCGCAGCAGGTCGTTGACCTCCGGCTCGGTGTAGGCGCGATCCGGGGCGAAGCGGCGCAGCAGCTCCAGGAGCACGGCCACGCGCGGCTTGCGCCGGGCGGGGATCGAGCGCAGCCGCTCCCCGTCGAAGAAGCGGGCCAGCACGGTGGCGTGGAAGCGCTCGGCGGCCTCCCACTCGTCGGCGAGCGCGGCCGCCGCGGCCGTGTACCGCTCGCCGGTGACCGCCATGCGGGCGCGGATCAGGGTCTTCAGATCGGACTGTCGGGTCATCTCGGGGTCCTCACGGGCGCGCCGCCCGGCCTCGCACGCGCCGCGGGGTCGGTCGACGTCCGTCGCGGTCGGTGGGCCCGAGGATCCGCTCCCCTTCGCGCCGGGCCGGCTCGGCCCTGCCGCGCGGGGCCGGGCCGCGCGGCGCGCTCGGCGGTGGGCGCCGCCGTCGTGGCCCAGGCTAGCGGACCGTTCCGGCGTAGGATCGCGCCATGCCCCTCACCCCGCCGAGCCCCGTCGCGCCCGCCGCCGAGGAGCGCCCGTGACGCAGGTGCTCTCCGGCTTCGCCGTGGTGTGGGTGATCATCGCCGTGGGCTTCCTCGTGGGCCGCTCGGGGGTGCTGGGCGAGGACGCCCGGACGGTGCTGTCCAAGACGGCGTTCTACATCGGCAGCCCGGCCCTGCTGTTCGTCACGCTCTCCCGCGCGGACGTGGCCGCCGTGCTGGGCCCGCAGCTGTGGGTGGCCACGCTCTCCGCGCTGGCCGCCGCCGCCCTCTTCCTCGCCGTCTCGATCCCGTTGCTCAAGGGCCGGCCGGCCTCCGAGCGCATCATGGCGGCCCTGAGCGCCTCGATGGTCAACTCGGCGAACCTGGGCATCCCCATCGCCACGTACGTGCTGGGCGACGCCGCCCTGGCCGCCCCCGTGCTCATCTTCCAGCTGGCGCTCTACACGCCGCTCTACGTGGCCGCCATGGACGTCGCCACCACGCGCGAGGGGCAGGCCCGGGCCGCGGGCGGGCGTCGGGCGGTGCGCCGCTCCCCCGGCCGGGCGATCGCGGCGCAGCTGCGCCAGACGGCGACGAACCCGATGATCCTCGGCTCCGCGGCCGGCCTCGTGTTCTCGTTCACCGGCTGGACGCTGCCCGGCCCGGTCATGGAGTCCGTGGACCTGATCGCCGGCCTGTCCATCCCGGCCATGCTCCTGGCGTTCGGCATGTCCCTGGTGGGCTCGCGGCCCCTCGAGCGCGCGGGCGGGCGGCGCGCGGACGTGCTCCTGGCCTCGGGCGTGAAGCTGCTGGCCCACCCGCTGATCGCGTGGGTGCTGGCGCAGTTCGTGCTCGGCCTGGACGGGCGGCAGGTGTTCGTCGCCGTCGTGCTGGCCTCCCTGCCGACCGCCCAGAACGTGTTCGTGGCGGCCGTGCGCTACGACACGGGGCTGCGCGTCTCCAAGGACACGATCCTCGTCACCACGATCGTCGCGATCCCGGCGATGATCGCCGTCGCCCTGCTGCTGGCCTAGCGGCCGCCGCGCGGGCTGCCGGCGGCCGGGCCGCGCAGCAGGAGCACGACGACGACGGCGAGCGTGGGCAGCGCCAGCGCGCTCGCCGCGTACACGGGCCAGGCCCACGGGCTCTGGTCCGCCCCGCCGATGTCGTAGATGTCCGCCAGGGACATGCCCATCGCGAACGAGGCGATGAAGTACGCGGGAGTGGCCGCGACGAGCGAGGCGAGGCCGAGCGCGAGCACCGCGAGGGGGTCGACCTCCTCGCGGCGCCACACGAGGAACCAGAGGATCGCGGCCACGCCGAGTCCCGCCGCCAGGATCAGGGCGGAGAGCAGGAACGGGAAGCCGCCCTCCCCCGCCGCGCCGAGGTCCGCGTACACCCGGCCCAGGCCGCGCCCGCCCGGGGCGGCGGCGAGCGGGTTGAGCACGAAGATCTGCAGCGCCGAGAGCACCGTGAGCGCCGCGACCAGGCCGGGGACCGCCGCGCCCGCGGCGAGGCGCACCCAGCCGGGCCGGTCGGGCAGGGCGGGCGGCGCCGTCGTCGGGCGGGGCCGGGACGCGCCGCCTCCGTGGGAGGCGGGCCGGGGGCGCGGTGCGGGGCGGGACATGCGGCCAGGCTAGCCCGTCCCGGGGGTGGCCCTAGGATGTGGCCCATGGCACAGAACACCGCGGGCGAGGGCCTGCTCGAGTCCATCCGTCAGGGCTACTCCTTCGAGGACGCCACCGTCACCCTCGGCGCCGCCGTGGTGGGGGACGAGGTGCACGCGGACACCCCCGTGCGGCTGCCGCTGCGCATGATGAACCGCCACGGGCTCGTGGCCGGTGCCACCGGCACGGGCAAGACCAAGACCCTGCAGATGATGGCCGAGCAGCTCTCCAGCGCCGGGGTCCCCGTGTTCCTCGCGGACGTCAAGGGGGACCTCTCCGGGCTCGCCGTCGCGGGCGAGGCCTCGGAGAAGCTCGCCGAGCGCACCACCGCCACCGGGATGCCCTGGCAGTCCCAGGCCTACCCCGTGGAGTTCCTCGCCCTGGGCGGCGACGGCGTGGGCGTGCCCGTGCGCGCCACCGTGGACGCGTTCGGGCCCGTGCTGCTCTCCCGGATCATGGAGCTCAACGAGACCCAGGAGTCCTCGCTGCAGCTGATGTTCCACTGGGCGGACCAGCGCGGCCTGGCCATGGACGACCTCGCGGACCTCAAGGCCGTGGTCACCCACCTGACCTCGGACGAGGGCAAGGCGGACCTCAAGGGGCTCGGCGGCGTCGCCAAGTCCACCGCCAACGTGATCCTGCGCGAGGTCACCGGCCTCGAGGCCGCCGGCATGGCCGCGTTCTTCGGCGTGCCCGAGTTCGAGACCGCGGAGCTGCTGCGCGTCGCCCCGGACGGGCGCGGCGTGATCTCCTGCCTCGAGCTGCCCACCCTGGCCGCCAAGCCGCAGCTGTTCTCCACGTTCATGGTGTGGCTCCTGGCGGACCTCTTCGCCGAGCTGCCCGAGGCCGGGGACCTGGACCAGCCCAAGCTCGTGTTCTTCCTGGACGAGGCGCACCTGCTCTTCGACGGCGCCTCGAAGGCCTTCCTGGACGCCATCACCACCACCGTGCGCCTGATCCGCTCCAAGGGCGTGGGCCTGTTCTTCGTCACCCAAACCCCGCAGGACCTGCCCGCCGAGGTGCTTGGCCAGCTCGCCAACCGCGTGCAGCACGCCCTGCGCGCCTTCACCCCGCAGGACGCGAAGGCGCTCAAGCAGACCGTGCAGACCTTCCCCACCACCGAGTACGACCTCGCCGAGACCCTCACCTCCGCCAAGGTCGGCGAGGCCGTGGTGACCGTGATGGACCCGGAGGGCGCGCCCACCCCCGTGGCGCTGACCCGCATGTGGTCCCCGCAGTCGGCCATGGAGCCCGCCCCCGAGGAGGCGATGCGCCAGATCGTGGGCGCCTCCGCCCTGCTGCCGGTCTACGGCACTGCGCAGGATCGCGAGTCCGCGTCCGAGGTGCTCTCCGCGCAGGCCACGGCGGCGGCCCCCAGCACGGGCGGCAGCGCCCGGGGCAGTGCCGCCGGCGCCGGAGACGCCCGCGTGGCGGACGGGCACGGCGGCGGCACCGTGGTGTCCGGGGTGGACCTGGGCGACATCGAGGCGCTGCGCCGCGAGGAGGAGAAGGCGACCGCCCGCGCCCGCAAGGAGGCGGACAAGCCGAGCGACTTCGAGCGCGCCATGGGCAACTTCGTGAAGTCCGCGGGCACCCAGCTGGGCCGCGAGGTCGTCCGCTCGGTGCTCGGCACGCGCGGCCGCCGCGGCGGCGGCCTGCTGGGCGGGCTGTTCCGCCGCTGACGGCCCGAGCCGCCCCAGCACCGCTTTCGTGCGGGAAACGGGAGCCTCCCACCCCGCTTTCGTGCGGGAAACGGGAGGCTCCCACCCGTTTTCATGTGGGAAACGGGAGGCTGACTCAGCCGCCGACGACGCGCGGGGCGGCATGAGCCGCGCCGGGTATCCGCCCCAGGGAACCGAGCACGGTCAGGCCTGCCGCCGAGACGACGTCGGGCCGCACCTTCGAGGCGAAGGTGCGGCCCGACGTCGTGGTGGGGTCCGGTGGAGGCGCGGTGCCCGAGACTCCCGTTTCCCGCACGAAAGTGCCGACGAAGACTCCCGTTTCCCGCACGAAAATGTGCCGGGCGGGGTGGGGGTCAGCGCACGCCGTGGCCCGAGAGCGACTTGGCCCAGGCCTCGATGGCGTCCCAGTCGCGGTAGTCGCCGTAGTTCTCGTTGCGGGAGACCTTGAGCTTGAGCTTCTCCAGCCAGCCCAGGCGCTCCTCCACGAGGGCGCCGCGGAAGAAGGCGATCTCGCGCGGGCCGTACGACTCGAGCTTCTCGCGCACCTTCGGGTCCAGCTCGTAGCCGCCGCCGGAGGCCAGGAACAGCAGAGGCTTGTCCGCGAGCTCGGCCCGGCGCGAGTCCAGGAAGTGCCGCGCCTCGGCCGCGAGCGAGCCCCCGTACACGGGCGCCGCCACGATCACGGCGTCGGCCGTGGCCAGCCAGGCGGCCGCGCCGTCCACGTCCTCCACGACGGTCTCGACGGACTGGGAGGTGCGCAGCACCTCGGCCACGCGCTGGGCGATCTCACGCGTGGATCCGTGGGCGGACGAGGTGACGATGAGCGTGGTCATGGTTCTGCGCAGCCTTCGTGGTCGGGGGCGGACGTCGGGGCTCAGTGTATCCCGCGCAGGTCCAGGTCCAGGCGGGTCTCGGCGCCCTCCGGGGCCCCCTCCGGGGCGTGCACGGTGACCGGGATGCCCCAGTCCTGCTGGTACAGGTGGCATGCGGCGTGGTCCGGGATGGGCTGCCCCTTCTCCCCGTCGCAGGCGGCGGCGCGCGCGGTGATGTGCAGGACGCCCTCGGCCACCGCGGGGTTCAGCCGCAGGGTCCGGCTCAGCCCGGTGGAGGTGCCGGCGCCCTCGAGCAGCAGCTCCTCCGGGGAGGAGGAGACCTTCAGCTGGGTGGGGTCGCCCCAGCGGTCGTCCAGCTTCTGGCCGGAGGGCGCGGCGAAGCCGATGGCCAGGTCCACGTCCCCGGCCACCATGGGCGTGCGGGGCCGCTGGGTCTGCCGGGCGCCCTCGTCCACGGTGAGGTACTCCTCCGGCACGGCCAGCCGGACCAGCCGGTGGGCGTTGGTCTCGACGACCACGATCGCCGCCGGCGCCCCCTCGGCGTCGTGCTCCACGAGCACGTCCGAGGGCTCCTGCAGCCCGCGGGCCACGGTGGACACGGCGGCGGCCACGGGGCGGCCGGCCGCGTCCTCGCCGGCGGGGGCGTAGCGGCGCACGGCGCCGTTGTAGGTGTCCGCGATGAGGACGGAGCCGTCCGGCAGGGCGGTCACGCCGAGGGGGTGCTGCAGCCGGGCCTGGGCCGCCTCGCCGTCCACGAAGCCGAAGTCGAACAGGCCGGTGCCGACGGCGGTGCCCACCTCGCGGCGCCCGTCCTCGCCGGTGCGCAGCCAGCGCACGGCCGAGGTCTCGGAGTCGGCGGCCCACAGGGTGCCGTCCGGGCCCACGGACAGGCCGGAGGTCTGGGCGAACCAGGCGGAGCCGGCGTCGCCGTCGAGCAGGCCCTCCAGGCCCGTGCCCGCGTGCACCGCGAGGGCGCCGGCCACGGGGTCGAAGTCGAAGAGCTGGTGGGTGCCCGCCATGGCGATCACCACGCGGCCCGCGGCCGGGTCCCAGGCCACGTCCCACGGGGAGGACAGGGAGATCGCGGTGGGCTCCCCCGGGATGTCGGACAGGTCCACGGCGACGCCCTCGGCGTCCCCGGCGGAGGCCTCCTTGGCGCGCTCGGAGTCGATGAGCTTCTGCACGCCGTTGCCGGCCACGGTGCTCACGCGGCCGTCCGCGAGGCGCAGCCCGCGCAGGCGGTGGTTCACGGTGTCCGCGACCACCACGTCGTAGCCGACCCGCTTCGCCACGTCCTCAGGCAGCAGGGCCAGACCGTTGGGCTCGTTGAACAGGGCCTGCTCCGGGCCGCCGTCCGCGTGGCCCTTCTCCCCCGGGGTGGGGAACGCGAGCCCGGCCTGCTCCTCGCCGGCCCCGGCCGGGTCCCCGCCGCCGACGGCGCGCAGCACCGTGGTGAGGTCCTCCGCCACCTCGAGGAGGCGGTGGTGGCCGGTGTCCGCCACGAGGAACGTGCCCGGCGCCGTGCCGCGGCCGGCCAGCGAGATCGCCTTGCCGGGGAACTTCAGGTCCCGGGCCACGGGCGCCGGCGGCACGTACGGGCCGGAGCCGCGGTGCAGGGTGCCCTTGGCCTCGTGCTCGGCCACGAGCTCGCGCACGAGCGAGTAGAGGCCGGCCACGTGCCCCTCGCCGGAGAGGTGGGCGGCGATGTAGCCCTCGGGGTCCACGACCACAAGCGTCGGCCAGGCGCGCGCCGAGTAGGCCTGCCACGTGGTCAGCTCCGGGTCGTCCAGCACGGGGTGCTCGATGGTGTAGCGCTCGACGGCGGCCGCGAGCGCGTCCGGGTCCGCCTCGTGCTCGAACTTGGGCGAGTGCACGCCCACGGTGACGAGGACGTCCGCGAACTCCTCCTCGAGGGGGCGCAGCTCGTCCAGCACGTGGAGGCAGTTGATGCAGCAGAACGTCCAGAAGTCCAGGATCACGACCTTGCCGCGCAGGTCCTCCAGGGTGACCTGCTCGCCGCCGGTGTTCAGCCAGCCGCGGCCCACCAGCTCGGACGCGCGCACGCGCGAGGCGGCCCGCGGCACGGCGGCGGGGGCGGCGTCGGACGGGGCGGCGTCGGGCGAGACGGCGGGCGGGGTCTGCGGATCGGTCATGCCCACCATCATGGCGCACGCCCCGGACGCGTCCGCGCTCGGCGGACGCCGGCGTCGTCACAGGGGGAAAGACGACGCCGGCCGGCCCGGCCCGGTGCGCCGCGCGGGCTGCCCGGGTC
>NZ_JANQCJ010000115.1:0-7331 GCF_024723355.1 Micrococcus sp. HG099
GCCCCGGCCACGCCCGCCACGGCGCACCGTCCCGGCGCCGTGACCCCGCCGCACCGCCGCGAGGACATGACGCCGGTCTCCACGACGCCGGCCGCCCCGGCCGCCTCCACGACGCCCGCCGCCCCGGCCACATCGGCCGCCCCGGCAACGTCCACGTCTCCGGACACCTCCACCTCGTCCGTGCCCACGGACGCGGAGCCGGCCGCCGACGACACCGAGGGCGCCGCCCTGCCGGTCCAGGACGCGACCCGCGCGGACGCCGTGCGCCCGAGCGCTGCCCGCACCGACGCCTCCGCCGGGGACTCGAAGCTGGCCCAGGCCGGCGCGGTCGCGGGCACCGTCCTCGAGACCGTGCGCGACAAGGTGGCCGTCCCGCTGCGCGACAACGTCGCGATCCCGGCCAAGGACAAGGCCGTGAAGGTGGTCAAGGCGAAGCTGGCCGAGGCGCAGGAGCGCCGCCGGAACAAGCGCTGACCTGACGCCGCACCGGACGGCGAGGGCCGCGGGGAGGATCTCCCCGCGGCCCTCGCCGTCTCTGCACTGCGGGGGTGCGTGATCGGCTCTGACCCCCGCACGGCCTTGGCCCGCCCGCGCGGCCACGCCACGCTCAGACGTGCCCGGCCGCACGGCTCTGCACTCCCGCACGGCTCTGCACTCCCGCACGGCTCTGCGCGCCCACCCGCCACGACGACGGCGGCCGCCCCCTCGTGAGAGGGAGCGGCCGCCGTGGACTCGCCGACGCCGCGCGGGCGCCGGTCAGGTCCGGTCGATCAGATGCGGGCCTCGCCGCCGCCGGCGACGCCGGGGATGTCGTCGCCCTGGCGCTTCTTGACCTCGTCCTCGATGCGCTGTCCGATCGTGGCGTCCACGTTCTTCCAGTACTGGAAGGCGCGGGCCTGGACGTCCTCGCGGACGCCGTCCAGGGCGCCGGCGACGGTCTCCACGAAGGCGTCGCGCTCGGCGTCGGTGAAGACCTCGCGGACCAGCGTGCCGGCCTGGCCGAAGTCGTCGTCGTCCTTGCGCAGGGCCTGGGCCTCGCGGGTCAGGGTGCCGTCCGCCTCCCAGCCGTCGTCCACGGGGCCGGTCTCGTCGGACCAGGAGTCGCCGTTGGAGTTGGGCGCGTAGGTGGAGCGGGCGCCGGTGTGGTCGTACCACATCTGGCCGTCGAACGCGTAGTTGTGCACCTCGTTCTTCGGGCGGTTCACCGGCAGCTGGTTCACGTGGGCGCCCACGCGGTACAGCTGGGCGTCGTGGTACGCGAAGGAGCGGCCCAGGAGCATGCGGTCCGGGGACAGGCCCACGCCGGGGACCATGTTGCCCGGGTTGAACGCGGCGGACTCGATCTGCGCGAAGTGGTTCTCCGGGTTGCGGTTCAGGGTCAGCGTGCCGACCTTGATGCGCGGGTAGTCCTTCTTGGAGATCGTCTTCGTGAGGTCGAAGGGGTTGAACCGGTAGGTCTTGCCCTCCTCGTAGGGGATCGCCTGGATGTACAGGTCCCACTTGGGGTAGTCGCCCTTGGCAATGGACTCGAACAGGTCCTGGCGGTGGTAGTCGGCGTTCTTGCCGGCCATCGCCTCGGCCTCCTCGTTCGAGAAGTTGTGCACGCCCTGCTGGGAGATGAAGTGGTACTTCACCCAGTGCTTCTCACCCTGGGCGTTGACCCACAGGTAGGTGTGGGAGCCGTAGCCGTTCATCTCGCGCCAGGTGCGCGGCAGGCCGCGCGGGCCCATCAGGTAGGTCACCTGGTGCGCGGACTCCGGGGTGTTGGTCCAGAAGTCCCACTGCATGGTGGCGTCGCGCAGGCCGGAGTCCGGCAGGCGCTTCTGCGAGCGGATGAAGTGGGTGAACTTCATGGGGTCGCGCAGGAAGAAGATCGGGGTGTTGTTGCCGACGACGTCGAGGTTGCCCTCGTCCGTGTAGAAGCGCAGCGCGAAGCCGCGCACGTCGCGCCAGGTGTCCGGGGAGCCCAGCTCGCCGGCCACGGTGGAGAAGCGCAGGAGGGTCTCGGTCTTGGCGCCCGGCTGGAACACCAGGGCCTTGGTGTACTTCGAGACGTCCTCGGTCACCTCGAACTCGCCGAACGCGCCGGAGCCCTTGGCGTGCGGGCGGCGCTCGGGGATGTTCATGCGGTTGAAGTGCTGGTGGGTCTCCACCAGGTGGGTGTCATGGAGGACGATGGGGCCCTCGCTGCCCACGGTCAGGGACTGGCGGTCGCTGACGGCGGGCGCGCCGTTCTGGCGCGTCGAGCCGGTGGCGTGCGGGGTCGTCTTCTGGTTCTCCGTCATGGAACTCTCCTTCGTCGATCGACGTCGACCGCACACCGAATGGCCGGGGCGCGGCCTCACCCCCGATCTTGGCACATTTCTGAATCAGTCAAAAGAACCGCCCGGTCTCGACGTCGTGCGATGCACGAGGGCCCGCGTGCGCCCCCGGTCACTAGGATGGGCGGCACCGGAGCCTTCCGGCCGCACAGACCCCCGCTTCGAAGGGAATCCCCCGTGACGCAGACGCCCGACATCAACACCCAGCCACTGTCCGAGGTGGACCCGGAGATCGCCGCGGCGCTCGCGGACGAGCTCGGCCGCCAGCGGGGCACGCTGGAGATGATCGCCTCGGAGAACTTCGTGCCGCGCGCCATCCTCGAGACCCAGGGCTCGGTGCTGACCAACAAGTACGCGGAGGGCTACCCGGGCCGTCGCTACTACGGCGGCTGCGAGTTCGTGGACGTCGCCGAGAACCTCGCGATCCAGCGCGCCAAGGACCTGTTCGGCGCCGAGCACGCCAACGTCCAGCCGCACGCCGGCGCGCAGGCCAACGTGGCCGTGATGACCGCGCTGATGGACCACGGGGACACCCTGATGGGCCTGTCCCTGGCCCACGGCGGCCACCTCACCCACGGCATGAAGATCAACTTCTCCGGCAAGAACTACAAGATCGCCGCCTACGAGGTGGAGCCGGACACCTACCGGATCGACATGGACAAGGTCCGCGAGAAGGCCCTCGAGGCCCAGCCGAAGGTGATCGTCGCCGGCTGGTCCGCCTACCCCCGTCAGCTGGACTTCGCCGCCTTCCGCTCCATCGCGGACGAGGTCGGCGCCAAGCTGTGGGTGGACATGGCCCACTTCGCCGGCCTCGTGGCCGCCGGCCTGCACCCGAACCCGGTGCCGCACGCCGACGTCGTCACCTCCACCGTGCACAAGACCCTCGCCGGCCCCCGCTCGGGCTTCATCCTCTCCACCGAGGAGTTCAAGAAGAAGATCGACTCCGCCGTGTTCCCGGGCCAGCAGGGCGGCCCGCTGATGCACGCGATCGCGGGCAAGGCCGTGGCCTTCAAGATCGCCGGCTCGGCCGACTTCAAGGAGAAGCAGGAGCGCACCCTGCAGGGCGCCCAGATCCTGGCCGAGCGCCTCACCGCCCCGGACATGACCGAGCTGGGCATCTCCGTGCTCACCGGCGGCACCGACGTGCACCTGGTCCTCGTGGACCTGCGCGAGTCCCAGCTGGACGGCAAGCAGGGCGAGGACATCCTGCACGAGGTGGGCATCACCGTGAACCGGAACTCGGTGCCGTGGGACCCGCGCCCGCCGATGACCACCTCCGGCCTGCGCATCGGCACCCCCGCCCTGGCCTCCCGCGGCCTCGGCGAGGCCGAGTTCCGCGAGGTCGCCGAGATCGTCGCCGCGGCCCTCAAGCCGAGCCCGGACGTGCAGGCGCTGCGCGCCCGCGTCGTGAAGCTCACCGAGGACTTCCCGCTGTACGACGGCCTCGAGGGCTGGTGAGGCGCCGATGACCGCGAAGGTCCTGGACGGCAAGGCCACGGCCGCCGCCCTCAAGGAGGAGCTGCGCGAGCGGGTGTCCGCTCTCACCGAGCGCGGGCACACCCCCGGCCTGGGCACCGTGCTCGTGGGCGAGGACGCCGGCTCGCAGAAGTACGTGGCCGGCAAGCACCGCGACTGCGCCGAGGTGGGCATCGAGTCCATCCAGCGCGAGCTGCCCGCGGACGCCACCGAGGAGGAGATCCTCGCGGTGGTGCGCGAGCTGAACGAGGACCCGGCCTGCACGGGCTACATCGTCCAGCTGCCGTTGCCGAAGCACGTGGACACCCAGAAGGTGCTCGAGGCCATCGACCCGGACAAGGACGCGGACGGCCTGCACCCCATGAACCTGGGGCGGCTCGTGGCCTCGGTCGGCGGCGAGCTGGACTCGCCGCTGCCGTGCACCCCCGCCGGCTGCGTCGAGCTGCTGCGCCGCCACGGCGTGGAGCTGGCCGGGAAGCACGTGCTGGTCATCGGCCGCGGCGTGACCATCGGCCGCCCCGCCGGCCTGGTGCTCACCCGCCGCGAGGTCAACGCCACCGTGACCCTGGCCCACACGGGCACGCAGAACCTGGACGAGCTGCTCGGCCAGGCCGACGTCGTGATCGCCGCCGCCGGCTCCGCCCACATGGTGCGGCCGGAGCAGGTCAAGGACGGCGTGATCGTCCTGGACGTGGGCGTCTCCCGCGTCACCGGGGAGGACGGCACGTCGCGCGTCCTGGGCGACGTGGACCCGGCCGTGAAGGAGAAGGCGGCCTGGATGGCGCCGAACCCGGGCGGCGTGGGGCCGATGACCCGCGTGATGCTCCTGTCCAACGTGGTGGAGGCCGCCGAGCGCGCGGCCGACGCCGAGGACTGGGCGGGGGAGCGCGCCGAGGCCTGACCGGCCCGTCGCACCCCGCCCGGCTGACCGGACCCTGCGGCCTGGCCCCCGTCTCGCACGAGACGGGAGCCAGGCCACAGGGTCCGTCGCGTCCGGGGGTCATATCCGGGGGCCACGGGCCGGAACCCCGGCCGGTGACCGGCCGCGCGGCGGGCGCCTAGCCTGCGGTCCATGGACGCCCTCGACCTGCCCGCCCTCGCCGCCGCCCGCGCCCTGGAGCTGCCGGGCTCGGAGCTCACCCACCCGTTCGGGCCGGAGGCGGACGTGTACAAGGTCCGCGGCAGGGTCTTCATGCTCGTGCTGGAGGCCCAAGGGGCGATGCTCGTGAACCTCAAGGCCGTGCCCGAGGACGGCGCGGCCCTGCGCGAGGCCTACCCCGCGCAGGTCACCCCCGGCTACCACATGAGCAAGCGGCACTGGATCTCGCTCGGACCGCCCTCGGCGGACCCGCGCGACGACGACGCCCCGGCCCGCCTCGACGCGGCGCTCGTGAGGGACCTGGTCACCGAGTCCTACCTGCTGGTGCTCGAGCGCAGCGTGCCGCGGCGCGACTGGCCGGTGGACCCGGCGACGTTCGGCCGCGGCTGAGCGGCCCGGCACCGCGCGCGTGGTCGTACGATGAGCAGTTGTGAGCCACGCCATCCCCGCTTCGCCCTCGCCTTCGCAGTCACCCGCCGACGCCCCCGACGCCGGCCCCGCCCCGGTCATCCGCGCCCGCGGGCTGCGCAAGCAGTACGGCGACTTCCACGCGGTCAAGGGCATCGACCTGGACGTGCGCCCGGGGGAGTGCTTCGGCCTGCTCGGCCCCAACGGCGCCGGCAAGTCCACCACCATGCGGATGCTGGCCGGAACGTTGCAGCGCACGGCCGGGGAGCTGAGCATCCTGGGCATCGACCCGGAGGAGGACGGCCCCGCCGTGCGCGCCCGCCTCGGCGTGGTCCCGCAGCAGGACAACCTGGACGAGGAGCTCACGGCCCGGGAGAACATCCTGATCTACGGCCGCTACTTCGGCCTGCCCTACTCGTACCTGCGCCCCAAGGCGGACGAGCTGCTCGCCTTCGCCCAGCTCACGGAGAAGGCGGACGCGAAGGTCACCGACCTCTCCGGCGGCATGAAGCGGCGCCTGGTGATCGCCCGCGCCCTCGTCAACGAGCCGGCCCTGTTCCTCCTGGACGAGCCCACCACGGGCCTGGACCCGCAGGCGCGCCACATCCTCTGGGACCGCCTCTACCGGCTCAAGGAGCGCGGCACCACGCTGCTGCTCACCACCCACTACATGGACGAGGCCGAGCAGCTGTGCGACCGGCTCGTGGTGGTGGACGGCGGGCAGATCATGGCCGCCGGCACCCCGGCCGCGCTGATCCGCGAGCACGCCTCGCGCGAGGTCCTCGAGGCCCGCTTCGGCGCGGACCGCAACGAGGCCGCCGCGCGCACGATCCAGGCGCGCGCCGGCGACGGCGTCGTGCACCGGGTGGAGGTCCTGCCGAACCGCGTGCTCGTCTATGCGGCGCACGCGGACGACCTGCACGCCGTGGTCCAGGGCCTCGTCGACGACGGCGCCCTGCCCGCCCCCGTCACCACGCTGACCCGCCGAGCGAGCCTCGAGGACGTCTTCCTCATCCTCACCGGCCGCACCCTGGTGGACTGAGCCGTGGACGCCTCCACCACGACGACGGCCCCCGGCCCCGCCGCGCCCCGCGCCTCTGCGTCACCCGCCCCGCTGAGCCCGCCGATCTCGGCCGGGGAGTCCGCCGAGCGCGTCACGCGCCGCGGCGCGCTCTACTACGCCGAGCACCAGCTGCGGAACATGCGCCGCTACGGCTCGGTGCTGATCGTGGGCGCCCTCGGCGAGCCGATCGTGTACCTGCTGGCCATGGGGCTGGGCCTGGCCCAGCTCATGGGCGGCGGCGCCGCACAGGAGGGGCTCGGCGGCGTCTCCTACGTCGCGTTCCTGGCACCCGCCCTGCTGGCCTCGGGCGCCCTGATGACGGCAGCGGTCGAGTTCTCCTACCCCGTCATGGGCGGGTTCCAGTGGCAGAAGACGTACTACGCCGCGCAGGCCACGCCGCTCACGCCGGCGCAGATCGCCGTGGGCCACCTGGGGGCGGTGAGCCTGCGCTTCCTGTTCCAGGGGCTCGTGTTCTTCCTGGTGATGCTCGCGTTCGGGGTGGTGCACAGCCCGTGGGGCTGGCTGCAGATCCTCACGGCCACCCTCGGCGGGCTGGCCATCGGCGCGCCCATCATGGCGTTCGCGGCCTCCCTGACCGAGGACAAGGGGCAGTTCGCCACGGTGCAGCGGCTCGTGATCATGCCGCTGTTCCTGTTCTCCGCCACGTTCTACCCGCTCGAGGCGCTGCCGGTGTGGCTGCGCTGGATCGGCTGGATCTCCCCGCAGTGGCACGCCGCCCAGCTGGGCCGCGTGCTCTCCTACGGCATGGCGGAGCCGGTGTGGCTGACCGTGCTGCACGTGGTGGTGCTCGTGGCCATGGCCGCCGTCGGCACGTGGCTGGCGGTGCGGATCTACACTCGACGCCTGGGCTGGCGCCGCGGCACCCCGGACGGGGACGCCCTCGCCCGCCCCAAGCCCGTCCGCGCGTCCCGGCTGGGCCGCCGCGCGCGGGAGGTCGACGCAC
>NZ_JANQCJ010000116.1:0-7232 GCF_024723355.1 Micrococcus sp. HG099
AGACGTGGCTGCGCACCGAGCCGCCCCAGCGCATCGAGGCCGCCACGATGGCGCGCGCCATCGCCGGCTGGCTGCTGACCGGCGTCGCCTCCGGCGGCCCGGACTCCCCCGACCCCGCACGATCCCACCCGAAGACAGGAGCGTCGTCATGACCGACCACGAGAAGCTGGCCGCCGAGGCCCCCCGCCACGCCACGGACGTCCCCTCCGACGTCGCCGAGATCGCCCCCGAGCACCCCGAGCCGGGCTCGCTGGACTCCGCCGCCCTGCAGGACGCGCTGCTGGGCGCGTGGGCCGAGGACCGCCGCACGGCGCGCGCCCTGGTGCGCGACCCCCGCCTGCACCGCGACCCCCTGCTGGGCATGGACGAGCACCGCGAGCGCGTGCTCGGGCAGCTGGGCGTGCTCGTGGAGAACGGCGCGGTGCACCGGATGTTCCCGAAGGAGTTCGGCGGCGACGACAACCACGGCGGCAACATCGCCGCCTTCGCGGACCTCGTGCTGGGCGACCCGTCGCTGCAGATCAAGGCCGGCGTGCAGTGGGGCCTGTTCGCGGCCGCCATCCTGCACCTCGGCACCGAGGAGCACCACCGCCGGTGGCTGCCCGGGGCCATGGACCTGTCCGTGCCCGGCGCGTTCGCCATGACGGAGATCGGGCACGGCTCGGACGTGGCCTCGATCGGCACCACCGCCACCTACGACGAGGCCGCCGGCGAGTTCGTCATCCATACCCCGTTCAAGGGCGCGTGGAAGGACTACCTCGGCAACGCCGCGCTGCACGGCCGGGCCGCCACCGTGTTCGCCCAGCTCATCACGAAGGGCGTCAACCACGGCGTGCACTGCTTCTACGTGCCGATCCGTGACGAGGACGGGGCCTTCCTGCCGGGGATCGGCGGCGAGGACGACGGCCTCAAGGGCGGCCTGAACGGCATCGACAACGGGCGCCTGCACTTCGACCAGGTGCGCGTGCCCCGCACGAACCTGCTGAACCGGTACGGCGACGTGGCCGAGGACGGCACGTACTCCTCCCCCATCGAGTCCCCCGGCCGGCGCTTCTTCACCATGCTCGGCACGCTCGTCCAGGGCCGCGTCTCGCTCTCGCTGGCCGCGACGACGGCCTCGTTCCTGGGCCTGCACGGCGCGATCGCCTACGGCGAGCAGCGCCGCCAGTTCAACGCCTCGGACCCGGAGCGCGAGGAGGTGCTGCTGGACTACCAGAACCACCAGCGCCGCCTCGTGGACCGGCTCGCCCGGGCCTACGCGGACGCCTTCGCCTCGAACGAGCTCCTCGAGCGCTTCGACGGCGTGTTCTCCGGCCGCGCCGACTCGGACGCGGACCGGCAGGAGCTGGAGACCCTCGCGGCCGCCATCAAGCCCCTGGCCACCTGGAACGCGCTGGACACGCTGCAGGAGACCCGCGAGGCCTGCGGCGGCGCCGGCTTCATGGCCCGCAACCGGATCCCCCAGATGCGCGCGGACCTGGACGTGTACGTCACCTTCGAGGGCGACAACAACGTCCTGCTGCAGCTGGTGGGCAAGCGCCTGCTGACGGACTACTCGCACGAGTTCGGCCGCCTCAACGTGGGCGCGGTCTCCCGGTACGTGGTGGCGCAGGCCTCGGACGCGATCCACCGCGCGGGCCTGCACAAGGCCGTGCAGTCCGTGAGCGACGGCGGCTCCGAGCGCCGGTCCGCGAACTGGTTCAAGGACCCGGAGGTGCAGCGCGACCTGCTCACCGACCGCGTGCGCGCCAAGACCGCGGACATCGCTGGCACCCTGGCCGGCGTGCGCGGCAAGACCCAGGCCGAGCAGGCCGCCGCGTTCAACACCCGCCAGCACGAGCTGATCGAGGTCGCCCGCAACCAGGGCGAGCTGCTGCAGTGGGAGGCCTTCACCCGCGCCGTGGAGGCCACCCGGGACGCGAGCACCCGCACCGTCCTGACCTGGCTGCGCGACCTCTTCGCGCTGCGCGTGCTCGAGGAGGACCTCGGCTGGCTCGTGGCCCACGGCCGCCTCTCCAGCCAGCGCGCCCGCTCCCTGCGCGGCTACGTGAACCGCCTGGCCGAGCGCCTGCGCCCCTTCGCGCTCGAGCTCGTCGAGGCGTTCGGCCTGGAGCCCGAGCACCTGCGCATGGACATCGCCACGCAGGCCGAGGCCGAGCGCCAGGCCGAGGCCCATGCCTGGTTCGAGGCGCGCCGCGCTGCCGGCGAGGAGCCGGAGGACGAGAAGGCCGTGCGCGCCCGCGAGAAGGCGGCGCGAGGCCGCCGCGGCTGACCGCGGCCGTCCCAGGACGCACCGGGCCCCCGTCACCTCGCGGTGGCGGGGGCCTGTGTGCGTGGACGGCGCGGGCTCAGCGCAGCACGGCCTCGTAGACCTCGATCGTGCGCTCCGCAATGGTCTCCCACGAGAAGTGCTCGATGGCGCGGGCCCGGCCGGCCTCGCCCATCGCCGTCGCCCGTTCCGGGTCCTCGAGCACCCGGGTGAGGGCGGCCGCGAAGTCCGCGGCGAACGCGTCCTCGTCCACGGGAGCGCCGGTGCCGTCCGAGACCTGCTCGATCGGGACGAGCAGGCCCGTGACACCGTCGTCGACGACCTCCGGAATGCCGCCCACCGCCGAGGCGACGACGGCGGTGCCGCACGCCATCGCCTCGAGGTTGACGATGCCGAGGGGCTCGTACACGGAGGGGCAGGCGAACACGGTGGCGGCCGAGAGGATCTGGGTGACCTCGCGCCGCGGGATCATGCCCTCGATGACGACGACGCCCTCGCGGGTGCGGCGCAGCTCGGCGATGAGCCCGTTGACCTCGTGGGCGAGCTCCGGGGTGTCCGGGGCGCCCACGCAGAGCACGAGCTGGACGTCTTCGGGCAGGCGCAGCGCGGCGCGCAGCAGGTGGGGCACGCCCTTCTGGCGGGTGATGCGGCCGACGAACGCCACGGAGGGTCGGGTCGGGTCGATGCCGTACTTCTCCAGCGCGCCGGTCTCGGCCTGCGGGGTCCAGGCCTCGGTGTCGATGCCGTTGTGGACGGTGTGCACCTTCTCCGGGTCGACCTCCGGGTAGCAGGCGAGGATGTCCCGGCGCATGCCGTCGGAGACCGCGATCACCGCGTCGGCGCCGAGGTAGGCGGTCTTCTCCGCCCAGCTCGAGAGCGCGTAGCCGCCGCCGAGCTGCTCGGCCTTCCACGGGCGCAGCGGCTCGAGGGAGTGCGCGGAGAGCACGTGGGGGACGCCGTGCATGAGCTTGCCGAGGTGCCCGGCCATGTTCGCGTACCAGGTGTGGGAGTGGATCACATCCGCCCCCTCGAGGCCGCCGAGGATGGTGAGATCGGTGGCCAGGGTCTGCACGGCACCGTTGGCGGCGTCGAACCCGGGCGGGTTCGGGTACGTCAGGACGCGGGCCCCGTGGTAATCCGGGTCGCGCGGCTCGCCGAAGGCGTGCACCCGGACGTCGGCGCGGGAGGCGAGGACGCGGGTCAGCTCGGCGACGTGGACGCCGGCTCCGCCGTAGATGGACGGGGGGAACTCTTTGCTCACGATGTCGATGCGCACGCCCCCAACCTAGTTCAGCCCGGCGGGGGTCGATAGTCTGGCGGCACGGATGCCCCGCACGCCCCGAGCACGCGTGCGGGACGCGACGACCCGGCTCACGAGGAGTGACGCAGATGGTGCAGAAGAAGGTCCTCTCGGTCGTGCTGGCGGGCGGTGAGGGCAAGCGCCTGATGCCGCTGACGGCCGACCGCGCCAAGCCGGCCGTCCCGTTCGGCGGCACGTACCGCCTCATCGACTTCGCGCTGTCGAACCTGGTCAACAGCCGGTACCGCGAGATCGTCGTGCTGACGCAGTACAAGTCGCACTCGCTGGACCGCCACATCTCCGAGACGTGGCGGATGTCCACGTTGCTCAACAACTACGTGGCCTCCGTGCCGGCGCAGCAGCGCCGCGGCAAGGACTGGTTCACGGGCAGCGCGAACGCCATCTACCAGTCCATGAACCTGATCCATGACGCACGGCCGGACATCGTCGTCGTCATCGGCGCGGACCACGTCTACCACATGGACTTCCAGCAGATGGTGGATCAGCACATCGCCTCGGGCGCCAAGGCGACCGTGGCCGCGGTGCGCCAGCCGCTCGAGCTGGCCTCCTCGTTCGGGGTGATCGAGACGGACCCGCAGGACAGGACGCGGATCTCGGCGTTCGTGGAGAAGCCGGAGACGACCCCCGGCCTGCCGGACGACCCCACGCAGTTCCTGGCTTCCATGGGCAACTACGTGTTCGACGCGGACGCCCTTGTGGCGGCGCTGAACCAGGACGAGGACAACCCCGAGTCGAACAACGACATGGGCGGGGACATCATCCCGCTGTTCGTGGAGCGCGGCGAGGCCGGGGTGTACGACTTCACCGCCAACGAGGTGCCCGGCGGCACGGCCGGCAAGCACTACTGGCGGGACGTCGGCACCCTGGACTCCTACTACGACGCGCACATGGACCTGGTGCAGCCGTGGCCGGAGTTCAACCTCTACAACCGCGAGTGGCCGCTCTACACCCGCCAGTCCGTCTCCCCGCCCGCCAAGCTCGTGCGCTCGTCCACCCGCCGCCCCGGCTCGGCGAACGACTCCATCCTCTCCCAGGGCGTGGTCATCTCCGGGGGCACCGTGGCCCAGTCCGTGCTCTCCACGGACGTGCGCGTGGCCAACGAGGCGTGGGTGGAGCAGTCGGTGCTGCTGGACTCCGTCGTGATCGGCGAGGGGGCCCACGTGCGCAACGCCATCTTGGACAAGAACGTGGTCGTGCCCCCGGGCGCGCGTATCGGCTTCGACCGGGCGGAGGACGAGGCCAACGGGTACACCGTGACGGACTCCGGGCTGACGGTGCTCTCCAAGGACCAGTCCGTCCCCAAGCCGCACTGACCGCAGCGTCGTCACGCCCCCGGCGGGGCCGTCCCTCGGGCGGCCCCGCCGTCGTCTGTCGGCACGTCCTCGCGCCCCGCCCGGCGCCCCGGACCCGGCCCCGCCCCGGGCTCGAGGCGCTACCCTCGACCGTGGCGCGCCTCACCCCCGCTCGCCGGACCGCCGGCCCCGAGCCCGCGCGTCCCGTCCGTCCGCCCCGACCCCCGGAGGATCCATGCCCCGCCCCCACGCCGCCGTCGACCTCGACGCCACCAACGTCACCCGCGCGGAGGCCGCCGAGCGCTCCCGTCTGCTCACGGTGAGCGCGTACGAGGTCCACGTGGACGTGTCCGGCGCCCGCGACGAGGCGGCGGAGACCTACCCGGTGGAGGCCACGCTGCGCTTCGCGTGCGCCGAGCCGGGCGCCGCCGCGCACGTGGACTGGATCCACGCCGGCGTGGACGCCGTGGTCCTCAACGGCTGCGAGCTGGAGCTGGCCGACGTCGTCGGCGACGCCCGGATCCTGCTGCCGGAGCTCGCCGCCGAGAACGAGCTCGTGCTGCGCGGGCGCTCGCGGTACTCGCGCTCCGGCGAGGGCCTGCACCGCTTCACCGACCCGGCCGACGGCCAGGTGTACCTCTACACGCAGTACGAGCCGGCCGACGCCCGCCGCGTGTTCCCGGACTTCGAGCAGCCCGACCTCAAGGCGGCGTTCACGTTCGCCCTCACCGGCCCCGCCGACTGGGTGCTGGCCTCGAACCGCCCCGAGGCCTCCCGCACCGAGGTGCGCCCCGGCGTCGTTCGCGTGGACTTCGAGCCGACCCTGCCGCAGTCCACCTACATCACCACCCTCCTGGCCGGGCCCTACGCGTCCTGGGAGGACCGCTGGGACGGCCACGCCGGCACCGACGCGCCCGCCGTGCCGCTGCGCCTGTTCACCCGGCAGACCATGGCGGAGGCGTTCGACCCCGAGGCCGTGTTCGACGTGACCCGGCGCGGCCTGGACCTGTTCCACGAGCTCTTCGGCGTCCCCTACGAGTGGGGCAAGTACGACCAGGCGTTCGTGCCCGAGTACAACCTCGGCGCCATGGAGAACCCGGGCCTGGTGACGTTCACGGAGGACTTCGTGTTCACCTCGCGCGCCACCGCGGCGCAGTACGAGGGCCGGGCCAACGTGATCCTCCACGAGATGGCCCACATGTGGTTCGGCGACCTCGTGACCATGCGCTGGTGGGACGACCTGTGGCTCAAGGAGTCCTTCGCGGACTTCATGGGCACCCTCGGCGTGGACGAGGCCACGGACTTCGAGACGGCCTGGGTCACCTTCGCATCCCGCCGCAAGGCCTGGGCGTACGTGCAGGACCAGATGCCCACCACGCACCCCATCGTGGCGGACATCGTGGACCTCGAGGCCGCCCGCCAGAACTTCGACGGCATCACCTACGCCAAGGGCGCCTCGGTGCTCAAGCAGCTCGCGGCGTACGTGGGCCGGGACGCCTTCCTTGACGCCGCGCGCCGCTACTTCCGCGCGCACGCCTGGGGCAACGCCGAGCTGACGGACTTCATGGCCGCGCTCGAGGCGGCCTCGGGCCGCGACATGGGCGCGTGGGCGGACGCGTGGCTGCACACCTCCGGCGTGCCGCGGCTGCGGGTCGAGGCCGGCGACGACGGCGCCCCTGTGCTCCACCAGGAGGGCGTGGACCCGGTGACGGGCCGGCCCGTGCTGCGCCCCCACGCGCTCAAGGTGGGCGTGTTCACCCCGGACGAGGCGGGCGTGCTGCGCCGCACCGCCCAGGTCGCGGCGGACGTGCCCGGCGGGGCCGACGGCGCCGCCGTCGTGCTCGAGGGGCTGACGGTGCCGGCGGGCGTACGGCTCGTGCTGCCCAACGACGAGGACCTCACCTACGCGGCGCTCGCCCTGGACGAGGCCTCTCTGCAGGCGGCCCTCACCCACCCCATCGCCGACCCGCTCGCCGAGGCCACCGTGTGGGCCGCCCTGTGGTCCATGACCCGGGACGGCGAGCTGCCCGCGGCCCGGTTCCTCGAGGCCGTCGAGCGGCTCTCCGCCGGGATCGAGACCGTGGGCGTGCACACCCAGGTCCTCGCCCAGGCGGCGGCCGCGGTCTCCCAGTTCGCGGCCGCCGCGGACCGCCCTGGCCTGCGCGCCCGCCTGGCCGAGACGCTCGCCGAGCAGGTCCGGGCCCTCGAGGCCGGCTCCGACCGGCAGCGCACCGCCGCCCGCACGTGGGCCCTCGTGGCCCGCGCCGACGCCGACCTCGCGCGCCGCCTCGCCGCCGCCCTGCTGGGCGGGACGGGGTCGGGCGCGACCGACGCCGGGGCCGGCGAGGAC
>NZ_JANQCJ010000117.1:0-7227 GCF_024723355.1 Micrococcus sp. HG099
GGCGGGGGTCGCCGCTCATCCGCGCCGCGGCCCGGCGAGGTCGGCGGTGTCCACGACGAGCGTGAAGGGGCCGTCGTTGACGAGGGTGACGTCCATCTGCGCCCCGAACACCCCCCGCTCCACGCGCACGCCCTCCGCCTCGAGCCCCGCGGCGAACCGCTCGTACAGCGGCTCGGCGCGCTCCGGGCGGGCGGCGCCGGTCCAGGAGGGGCGACGGCCCTTGCGGACGTCCCCGTAGAGCGTGAACTGGCTGACCACGAGCGCGGGCGCGCCGGCGCTGACGAGCGAGGCCTCGCCGTCGAGCATGCGCAGGGTGGCCACCTTGGCCGCCAGGGCGTCGGCCTCGGCGCCGGTGTCCTGCGTGCTCACCCCGAGCAGGATCACCAGCCCGGCGCCCTCGAACGAGCCGACCACCTCCCCGGCGACGGTGACGGAGGCGGATCGGGCGCGCTGCAGGACGGCTCTCATGGGGTCATTCTGCCCCGAGCCGTCCCGTAGCGCGCCTGTGCGATGAGCGCCAGGCCCGCGTCAGAGGGTCACTTGCGCTTGCCGCCCTTCACCGGGTCCACCTCGTACACCGTGGTGGAACCCGAGACCTCGTTGGCCACGATCAGCAGGGCGGTGCCCGAGGGGGAGTCGGAGGCCGGCACGAAGGCCAGGCCCTCCGCGCCCATGTCGCCCAGACCGGCGTCACCGTCCTCGCCCACGGCGTCCCAGGCCCGCTCGTTGATGTAGTCCACGTCACGGGCGTCGGTGGGATCGGTGATGTCGAAGACCATCACGCCGCCGATGCGCTCAAGGCCCACGAACGCGTACTGGCGCCCCTGCACCTCGCCGACCACCACCGACTCGGGCTCCACGCCCTTGTCGTCGGAGCGGGAGTCGAAGCTCGGGGTCTCGTCGTTGTTCGCGTTGAAGGCGTGCGCGGGCAGCTCGCCCGCGGCGATCAGGCGGGCGATCTGCTCCTCGAGCGTCCCGGACGAGTCGAAGAGCCGCTGCCCGTCCGCGGTGTAGATAGAGAAGCCGCGGCCGCCCAGGGCGTGCAGCTCGGTGTGGCAGCCGCGCTCGGCGTCGTAGCCGAGGTCGGTCAGGACGTTCAGACGGCCGAGGGCCTCGTTCTTCTGCAGGGCCTTCGCGTTGGGGAACACGTCGGCGCAGAGCTCGAGGTCCTTCACCCGCTCGGCGTCCACGAAGTCGCCCCACTCACGGGAGTCGCCTTCGTTGGCGGTGACCACGAGGGTCTGGCCGCGGTACTTGTAGGTGGCCAGGCCGTCGAGCATCGGCACACCCAGCACGCGCTGGTACGCCAGGGAGATCACGCCGTCCTTGTCGGACACGTCGAGCACGCCCTCGGTGGACCAGTCGGTCAGCTGCAGGGCCCAGAAGTCCACGAGGGAGGCGGACGCCAGGTCCACCGCCACCACGGCGTTCGCCTCTCGCACGGAGACGTACGCGGTGCGGCCGGTCGGGTCGATGGAGACGTACTCCGGCTCGAGGTTGCGGGCGATGCGGCCGGCTCCCTCGTGGCCGGCGGGGACGGCCACGTCCGGGCCGAAGACGCGCACGCCCTCGGGCAGGGCGGCGCCCTCGTCGTAGGCGCGGAAGTCCACGGTGCGCACAGCGTCCTGGCCCAGACGGGCGAACTGCCGGGCGTTCTTCGGGACGGACACCACGGAGATCGTGCCCTCGGGGTCCGCGGAGAAGTCGTCCGCCGGCTCGCCCTCGTTCGCGACCACGGCGTACGCCCCGTTCGGGGCGAGGGCCACGGAGTCCGGCAGGGCGCCCACGCGGACGCCGCCGAGGAACCCGAGGGTCCGGGTGTCGAAGAAGACGAGCCAGCCGTGGCCCGTCTTGTCCTCGGCCTCGACGGTCGCGGCCATGACGCCGCCGGCCACCGCCACCGAGTTCACCACGGCGCCGGCGTCCGTCACCCAGCCGTCCGCGGCGGGCAGTCCGGCCACGGAGAGCACGGTCTCGGCGGCGGAGGCGTCGCACACGCCGGTCTCGTGGGTGCCGGCGGCAGTGAGCTCGATGCTCCTGCCGGACGGGTTCGCGGCGGGCGCGACCGCGGTCAGCGGGGCGACGACGGCGGCGGACAGGGCGACCATCGAGGTCGCGGCGGCCAGGCGGGACAGGGTGCGCATGGGGATGCTCCTGGGGCGGGGGACGGGGATGCGCCCTCGAGCACTCGCCACGCGGATGAACGGGATCCGTGCGGCCGGTCAACGCCCGGCCAACCCCGGGTGACCCCCCGGGGCACGCGCGTCGGGGCGGGCGACGGGGCCGCGCGCCGTCGTCGTGCGCCGTCGTCGTGTCCGGGGCGGGGCCTAGGCTGGGGGCACCATGGCTGACCTCTTCTCCGCGGCGCACGAGTCCGACGACGACGGCCCCTCCGGCACGGTCGCGGCGCCGCGCGCCTCGGCCCCCCTGGCGGTGCGCATGCGCCCGCGCACCCTCGAGGAGGTGCTGGGCCAGCGCCACCTGATGCGACCCGGATCGCCGCTGCGCAAGCTCGCGGAGCCGGACCCGGGCTCGCCCGCCGGCCCGAGCTCCGTGATCCTCTACGGGCCGCCGGGCATCGGCAAGACCACCCTCGCGCACGTGATCGCGCGCGCCCCGGGGCGCACGTTCACCGAGCTCTCGGCCATCACCGCCGGCGTCAAGGACGTGCGCCAGGTGATGGAGCAGGCCCAGCGGGAGCGGGACCTGTACGACCGCACCACCGTCCTGTTCCTCGACGAGATCCACCGCTTCTCCAAGGCCCAGCAGGACGCGCTGCTGCCCGGCGTCGAGAACCGCTGGGTCGTGCTCGTGGCCGCCACCACGGAGAACCCGAGCTTCTCGGTGATCGCCCCGCTGCTCTCGCGCTCGCTGCTGCTCACCCTGCGCCCGCTCACGGACGAGGACATCGTGGGCCTCGTGGAGCGGGCCGTGGCGGACGAGCGCGGGCTGAACGGGGCCGTGGACCTCGCCGACGACGCGCGGGACTACGTGGTCCGCATGGCCGGCGGCGACGCCCGTCGGGCGCTGACCGTGCTCGAGGCCGCCGCGGGCGTGGCCCTCGACAAGGCGCGGCAGGCCGGGGCCGACGAGGACGCCGGGGGAGACGGCGGGGCGCGTGCGGGGGCGGCCGCCCCGGTGACGGTGACGGAGGAGGACGCCGCGCAGGCGATGGACCACCACGTTCAGCGCTACGACAAGGACGGCGACCAGCACTACGACGTCATCAGCGCGTTCATCAAGTCGGTCCGCGGCTCGGACGTGGACGCGGCCCTGCACTGGCTGGCCCGCATGCTGGAAGCGGGGGAGGACCCGCGGTTCATCGCGCGGCGCCTGATCATCTCGGCCTCCGAGGACGTCGGGATGGCGGACCCCACCGCGCTGCAGACCGCGGTGGCCGCCGCGCAGGCGGTGCAGCTCATCGGCATGCCGGAGGGGCGGATCATCCTGGGCCAGGCGGTCACGCACCTGGCCACGGCGCCCAAGTCGAACGCCTCGTACGCGGCGGTGAACGAGGCGCTGGCGGACGTGCGGGCCGGCGGCACGGGGCAGGTCCCGCCGCACCTGCGGGACGCCCACTACCCGGGGGCCGCCGCGCTCGGCCACGGCAGGGGCTACGTGTACAGCCACGACGAGCCGCACGCCGTCGCCCGGCAGCAGTACGCGCCGGACCCCCTGGTGGGCAAGGACTACTACCGCCCCAAGCCGATCGGCGCCGAGAAGCGCCTCGTGGACCAGGTGGCGGCGCTGCGCAGGATCACCCGCGGGGAGTGAGCGAAGGGCCGCGCGGCGCGGGGGAGTGAGGCGGGGCACAGTCCCGCCGGGCGGGGGAACACCCAGGTCAGCGGCCGGGTTGTCCCAGGGGGGAGGACGGCGGAGCCGCGCCGCCGTCTCGACCATCCGAGACCGAAGGAGCCCCGCCATGTCCCAGCAGCAGCCCTACGCCCAGGACCCCCACAGCGCCGCCCCCGCCACGACCCTCGACGCCGCCTACGCGGGCGGCCCGCTGGGCGCGGCCGACCACCGCGTCCTGGAGTCCGTGCCGGACTACGCCCGCGCGCAGGCGATCGTGGACCAGCTCTCCGACGCCGGCTTCCCCGTCGAGCACGTGCGGATCGTCGGCACGGGGCTGCGCACCGTGGAGCAGATCCTCGGCCGGATGACCACCGGGAAGGCCGCCGGTCGCGGCGCCGTGCAGGGCCTCTGGTTCGGCCTGCTGCTCGGCCTGCTGTTCTCGATCTTCTCCCCGGGCTTCGGGTTCCTCTGGATCCTGCTCATCGCCCTGGGCCTCGGCGCCCTGTGGGGTGCCGTCTTCGGGGCGACCGGCCACGCCGCGACTTCAGCTCCCTGCAGACCATGGACGCCGCCTCGTACGAGGTGCAGGTGGAGGCCGCCCACCTCGATCGGGCCCGCCAGACCCTGGGCGCCGGCCCGGCCGCCCCGCGCGCCTGACCCGTCCGCCGGCGGGGCCGGTCCGCGCCGTCCGGTCTGGACAGGCCCCGCACCCCGCCCCGGCCCCGAGCCGAGCGGCCCGCATCCCTCGTGTTGCGCTCACGACACGCCGTCGTCGTCGTGCGCAGGCGGCGAGTCGTGAGCGCAACGGAGGAGGAGCAGCCCCGGACACGCCGCCCCCGTCCGTTTCGGGCCGACGCCGGCCGCTCTGGTAGGGTGGACCGGTCTGGCAGGCGCTGCGCCCCGGACGCATCCCCCTCGAACGGATCCCGCGGACACCCGCGTGCCCGGACGGGGGTCGCGCAGCGCATCAGTGGATGACGGGCGGCGGCACGCCCCTCAGCTCTCCTCAGGATCGCGGGGAGGCCAGGTTCGAGTCCCCTTGACCCGTGCGCGAGCACGGCGACGGACCCTCGAGACAAACCCCATCCGTGCCGCACGTCAAGGAAAGTGAGGACCACCATGAGTGGCAACCTTCGCACCCGCCGCACCGTCCGGCACTCGCGCGCCCTGGGCATCGCCCTGACCCCCAAGGCCGAGAAGTACATGGAGCGCCGCCCGTACGGCCCCGGCCAGCACGGCCGCGCCCGTCGCAAGCAGGACTCCGACTACGCGGTGCGCCTGAAGGAGAAGCAGCGTCTGCGCGCTCAGTACAACATCCGCGAGGCGCAGATGCGTCGCTACTTCGAGGAGGCCAAGCGCACCGCCGGCCTGACCGGTGAGAACCTGGTCGAGCTCCTCGAGATGCGCCTGGACGCCCTCGTGCTGCGCGCCGGCTTCGCCCGCACCATCCAGCAGGCCCGCCAGCTCGTCGTGCACCGCCACATCATGGTGGACGGCAAGCGCGTGGACATCCCCTCGTTCCGCGTGAAGGAGGGCCAGATGATCCACGTGCACGAGCGCTCGGAGAAGATGGTGCCCTTCCAGCTGGCCGCCGCCGGCGCCCACCAGCAGGTCCTGCCCGCCACCCCGGGCTACCTGACCGTGGAGATCGAGAAGCTCCGCGCCACCCTGACGCGTCGCCCGAAGCGCTCCGAGGTCCCCGTGACCTGCGAGGAGCAGCTCGTGGTCGAGTACTACGCGCGCTGATCCGTCCCGCCGGGGCTCGCCCCGGACGACGGCGCCGCGTGCGTCCCGCAGGCCCGGTCCCCTTCACGGGGGCCGGGCCTGCGGCGTTCCCGGGACCGCCGGCATCGCCGGGGCCCGGACCCCGTGTCCCGTCCGCCCCGGCGGCTACGGTGGCGCCATGAGCACCGGCAGCACCCCCAGCGACCCCTCCGAGCAGCGAGACCAGTCCCACCGGACCGCCCCCTCCGACCACCCCAGCTCGCGGGGCGGCGGTCCGCGCGCGGCCGCGGCGGCCCTCGCGCGCCTGGCGGAGAGCCCGGCCCGAGTCGGCCTCGTCCGCGACGTCCGCCCATGGGGCGGGCCCCGCGTGGACCTGCGCCTGCAGGACGGGCGCGTGGCCGCCGTCGTGCCCCACGACCCCACCGAGGCTGCCGCACCGGCCGCCTCAGAGATCGACGACGGCCTCGTCGTGGAGGGACACGGGGCCCTGTGCGTGCCGACCCTCGCGGACGCCCACGCCCACCTGGACTCCGTCCGGCTCGGCCTGCCCTTCCGCCCGCACACCGGCCGCCCCGGCGTGTGGGGGATGATGTCCAACGACCGCGAGAACTGGCGGCACGCCGAGGCCCCGATCGGGGAGCGGGTGGAGACCGCGCTGGGCATGATGATCGCCCGCGGCACCACCCACGTGCGGACCTACGCGCAGGTGGACGTCGACGCCGGGCTCGAGCGCCTCGAGGCCGTCCTCGCCGCCCGGGAGCGGTTCGCGGACGCCGCCGACGTCGAGGTCGTCGCGTTCCCGCAGTCCGGCCTGCTCCTGGAGGCCGGCAGCGCGGACGTGCTCGCCGCCGCCATGGACGCCGGCGCGGACGTCGTGGGCGGGATCGACCCCTGCCAGCTGGACCGGGACCCCGTGCGCCACCTCGACGCCGTGTTCGGGCTCGCCGAGCGGCACGGCGCCCCCGTGGACGTCCACCTGCACGAGCAGGGCAGCCTGGGCGCGTTCTCCCTCGAGCTGATCGCCGCGCGGGTCCGCGCGCTGGGCATGCAGGGGCGGGTCACGGTGGCCCACGCGTTTGCGCTGGGCACCCTCCCGGACGCGCGCCGGGACGCGCTGCTCGCGACGCTGGCCGAGCTCGACGTCGCCCTCACCACGATCGCGCCCGCCGGCGCCGGGACGCTGCCCCTGGACCGGATCCTCCAGGCCGGGGTCCGCCTCGGCCTCGGCGAGGACGGCCAGCGTGACTACTGGTCGCCCTACGGCAACGCGGACCTGCTGGATCGGGCCTGGCAGTTGGCCTTCACCCAGGGGTTCCGTGCGGACGACGACGTCGCGCGCTGCCTCGAGGTCGCCGCGGTGGGCGGGCGCTCGGTCCGGGACCCCGCGGCGCCGCGGATCGCGGCGGGCCGGCCCGCGTCCGAGCGGACGATCACGGCGGGCGACGCCGCCGACCTGCTGCTGGTGCCGGCCGAGACCCTCGCGTCCGCCGTGATGGACCGTCCCGCCGAGCGCACGGTGATCCACCGCGGGCGGCTCGTCGCCGCCGGGGAACCCGACGCCGGGCGGTAGGCTGGGCGGGCACCCCACCGTCTCCAGGAGGCCCCGTCATGCTCCGCTCGCTGCTGCTCGTGACCGCCGGCGCCGCGTCCGGCTGGCTCGCGCACCGCGCGCTCGGCGACCGCGCCGCCGCGGACGCGGCCCCGGGC
>NZ_JANQCJ010000118.1:0-6948 GCF_024723355.1 Micrococcus sp. HG099
CGGCTCCTCGTCCCCGCCGCGAACTGCGAGCGCCCGGCCCGCGAGGCGAGGTCGGAGGTGTCCAGTCCGGTCTGCCCGGCGGCGGCGCCGAGGGCGGTGCCGCGCCAGCCGTGGGCGATCGCCAGGGCGAGCGCGTCGGCGGCGTCGGCGGGCCGCGGGGGCGCGTCGAGGCCGAGGATGCGCGTGATCATCGTGGTGACCTGCTCCTTGCCGGCGTCGCCGTACCCCGTCACCGCGGCCTTGACCTCGGAGGGGGTGTGGAGGCCCACGGGGATCCCAGCGCGGGCGGCGGCGGCGATGGCCACGCCCGCGGCCTGGGCCGTGCCGAGCACGGTGGGGGTGTTCGTGTTGGCGAACATCCGCTCCACGGCGGCGCGGTCCGGGGCGTGGGCGGTCAGGACGGCGGAGACCGCCTCGTCGATCCGCAGCAGGCGCTGGTCGAGGGAGGCGGTGGGCGGGGTCCCGGCCACCTCCACGTGGACGAGCGCGGCCCGCCGTCGTGCGTCCACGTCCACCACGGCGATCCCGCAGCGGGTGAGCCCGGGGTCGACCCCCAGGATCCGGACGACGTCGGCGGGCCGGCGCGCGCTCAGGGCGATCAGTCCTGGTCGAGCTCGGCGAGGACCTCCGGGGAGATGTCCACGTTCGAGTACACGTTCTGGACGTCGTCGAGCTCCTCGAGGGCGTCCGCGAGCTTGAGGAACGTGCCGGCGCCCTTGGCGTCCTCGAGCTCCACCTTCATGGTGGGCACGAACTCCGTCTCGTCGGACTCGTAGTCGATGCCGGCGGCGTCGAGGGCCTCGGCCACGGCGCGCAGGTCGGAGGGGTCGGAGAGGATCTCGAACTCGTCGCCGGAGAGCACGACCTCTTCGGCGCCGGCCTCGATCACGGCCTCCAGCAGCTCGTCCTCGGTGCGGCCCTCGGCGGGCAGGCGGACGACGCCCTGGCGGGTGAACAGGAAGGACACGGAGCCGGAGTCGGCCATGGTGCCGCCGTTGCGGGTGACGGCGGTGCGCACCTCGGCGGCGGCGCGGTTCTTGTTGTCCGTGAGGCACTCCACGAGGACGGCGGAGCCCTGGGGGCCGCGGACCTCGTACATGATCTCGGCGTAGTCCACGACCTCGCCGGTCAGGCCGGCGCCGCGCTTGACGGCGCGGTCGATGTTGTCGTTGGGCACCGAGGCCTTCTTGGCCTTGGACACGGCCAGGTCGAGGGCCGGGTTGCCGGCGAGGTCGGCGCCGCCGGCGCGGGCCGCGACCTCGATGTTCTTGATGTACTTCGCGAACGCCTTCGCGCGCCGCGCGTCGATGACGGCCTTCTTGTGCTTGGTGGTGGCCCACTTGGAATGCCCTGCCATCACGCCTCCTCGGTGTCGTCTGCTGGCTCGACGGCCCAGTCTAGCGATGCCCGGTGGGGTGGCACGGATCACGGCTGGCTACACTCGCGGCCATGACCCTCACCCCCGCGTCCTCCGCCCTGCCCGCCGACCACCCGCTGGCGACCCCCTCCGAGCTGCCCTACGGGATGCCCGACTTCTCCGCCGTCACCGACGCGCAGCTGGCCGAGGCCGTGCGCGCCGGCATGGCCGCCCAGCGCGCCGAGGTGGAGCAGATCCTCGGCGCCGCGACCGCGCCGACCTTCGAGAACACCGTCCGCGCGTTCGAGCTCTCGGGGCAGCTGCTGCGCCGCAGCGCCGCGATGTTCTTCACCCTCGTGAGCGCGGACGGCACGGACGCCCGCCAGGGCCTGGCCGAGGAGCTCTCCCCCGAGCTGGCGGCGCACGAGGACGCGCTGCTGCTGGACCCGCGGCTGGCCGAGCGGGTGGCGGCGATCGACGGCGCCGGGCTGACCGGCGAGGACGCCCGCCTGCTCGAGGTGCTGCGCCGCCGCCTGGACCTGGCCGGCGCCGGCCTGGGCGAGGCGGAGCGGGCCGAGCTGGGCCGGATCAACACGGAGCTGGCCGGGCTCACGGCCGCCTACACCCGCCGCCTGGTGGCGGACACCGCCGAGCGCGCCGTGCTCGTCACCGACCGCGAGCGCCTGGCGGGCCTGTCCGAGGACGATCTGGCCTCGGCCGCGGCGGCGGCCCGGGAGGCCGGCCACGGTGGCGCCGACGGGGAGGGCGGGGACGAGGCCGGCCCGTGGCTGCTGACCCTGTCCCTGTTCACCTCCCAGCCGTGGCTGGCGTCCCTGGAGGACGAGGCGCTGCGCCGCGAGGTGTTCGAGGCCTCGGTGGGCCGCGGCGCCGCCGGGGACCACGAGACGCTGTCCACCGCGATGGAGGTCGTGCGGCTGCGCCTGCGCAAGGCCCGGCTGCTGGGCTCGGCGTCGTGGGCGGAGCACGCGCTGAAGGACCGCGCCGCTCCGTCGACGACGGCGGTGGAGGAGCTTCTGGCCACGATGGCCCCGCGCGCGATGGCCAACGCCCGGACGGACGCGGCGACGGCGGCCGCGCACGCCGGCCGGGTCGGCGGCGCCGTGGCCCCGTGGGACTGGCCGGCGCTGTCCGCGGCGTACGCGCGGGAGCGCTTCGCGGTGGACGCCGGCGCCCTGCGCCCGCACTTCGAGCTGGACCGGGTGCTGCACGCGGGCGTGTTCGCCGCGGCCACGGCGCTGTACGGGATCACCTTCGAGGAGCGCCCCGAGCTGGCCGGGCGCCTGTACCGGCCGGGGATCCGGGTGTTCGAGGTGCGGGACGAGGACGGCGCCGGCGTCGGGCTGTTCGTGGCGGACCTGTTCGCCCGGTCCACGAAGTCCGGCGGCGCGTGGATGCACACCGTGCGGGACGCCGCGGACGCCCTGGACGAGCGCCCGGTGGTGTTCAACACCATGAACGTGCCCGCCCCGGCCCCGGGCCGCCCCGCCCTGCTCACGCTGGACGAGGCCACCACCCTGTTCCACGAGTTCGGCCACGCGCTGCACGGGCTGCTGGCGAAGGGCGAGTACGTCTCGCTGTCCGGCACCCACGTGCCGCGCGACGTCGTCGAGTTCCCCTCCCAGGTGAACGAGGTGTGGCTGCGCGAGCCGGCGCTGCTGGCCGAGTACGCCCGCCACGTGGAGACCGGTGAGCCGCTGCCCGCCGGCACCCTCGAGCGGCTCGAGGCCGCGGACCTGTGGGGCGAGGGCTACCGCACCGTGGAGTACTTGGGCGCCACGCTCGTGGACTGGGCCTGGCACAGCCTGACCGAGGACACCGTGGAGGCGGCCACCGCGGACCCGGCGGCGTTCGAGCGCCGGGTGCTGACCGAGGCGGGGATCGACCCGGAGCTGGTGCCTCCGCGCTATGGCACGGGCTACTTCAAGCACATCTTCGGCAACGACTACGCGGCCGGCTACTACTCGTACATCTGGGCGGAGGTGCTGGACGCCGACGCCGTGGAGTGGTTCCGGGAGCACGGCGGCATGACCCGCGAGAACGGCCGCCGCTTCGCCGAGGAGCTGCTCTCCCGGGGCGAGACCCGCGACCTGCTGGAGTCCTACCGCGCGTTCCGCGGCCGGGACGCGGAGCTGGAGCCGCTGCTGCGCCGTCGCGGGCTGGTGGACGCGGCCGCCTGACGGGCGACGTCGGCCCCTCGCCCCGGGCACGTCCGCGAGCGCGGCCTCCGGCGTCAGCGCTCCGCGGCGCCGGGGCGGTCCGCGTTCAGCACCGCGCGCAGCCAGCCGCGCACGGTGGTGTCCCAGCGCTTGGGGTCGACGTTCTGCTCGCGGGTGTGCCGGGCCTGGTGGAAGCGGACGAACCGCACGAGCCCGGGGTTGCGCTCGGCGAGGTCCTGGGAGGGGCCGACGGGCACGTACTCGTCGTCCTCGGAGTGAATGATCAGGGTGGGCACGCGCACGTGCTCGGCCCGGGTCACCCAGTCGAGGGACTTGAGGTCCACGGGGGCGGCCAGGCCGGTGATGAAGCGGCCGGCCCGGTTGGAGAGCAGCCACTGCCCGAGCACGCCCACGGCCTCGGGAATGCGGTTGAGCCGCGCCTGGTGCTGCAGCACGTCCACCCAGTCCACCACGGGGCCGGTGAGGACCACGCCGCGCACGTGGGGGGCCAGGTCGGAGCGGTCCACGGCCTGCAGGACCACGGCCCCGCCCATGGACCAGCCGAACAGCACGACGTCGCTCGCCCCGTTGTCCAGGGCGTACCGGATCGCCGCCTCCACGTCCTCCCACTCGGTGGTGCCCAGGCCGTACCGCGAGTCGGCGGCGTCGGGGGCGTCGCCGTCGTTGCGGTAGGAGATCAGCAGCGAGGTCATGCCGAGGCGCTGCGCGGTGGGGACGGTGCGGATGCCCTCGTTGCGGCGGGCGCCGCGGCCGTGGACCATGATCGCCCACATCCCCGCGGCGGGCCGGGCCGGACCGTCGTCGTCGGGGCCGGGGCACACGAGCCAGGCAGGCGCGTGGCCGCCGGGCACGGGCACGAGCACCTCCTCGGCGTCGAGGCCGGCATCGGCGGGCGTGGGGTAGACGAATCCGGTGAGCCGGCCGCGGGTCGCCGCGGCCAGGTCGCCGGAGTAGACCTCCTCGACCACGCGCTGCACGGTGCCGTCGCGCGGGTCGAAGGAGGAGATCCTCCCGATGCGCGCGCAGCCCGCGCCGCCGTCGAAGGTCAGCGAGTACACGCCGGGGACGGTGGTGTACTCGTCGGCCTGCAGGATCACCTCGGGTCCGGTGGGGGTGTCGACGACGGCGAGCACCGCCGTCGTCTCGGTGTGGCGGCGCACCGGGGTCACCACGGTGCGGGCGAACACGCCCGCGAGCGCGGAGCTGGCCCCGGCGAGCACGAAGGCGGAGGAGGCCAGGACGCTGAGCACGGGCGGAGTCCAGCGGGCCAGGGGCGAGGCCGCCTTGACGCCGGTGCGCACGGAGCCGCGCACCAGCCGGCCGGCGCGCCGCGTCCGGGAGTCGCCGTCCGCCCGGGCCGGGGCCAGGACGGCGGCGGCCAGCGCGGGCCGTCCGCCGCGGCGGCGGTCGGAGGGGCGGGCGGGGAAGCGGCGTCGTGGTGCGGCCATGCGGGCCATTCTCGCCCACGGGCGGGCGCGCCCGCCAACACCTCCGCCCAGGGGGAACACGCCGCGCTTCTGCGCCGTTGTACCGGCCATGACCGACACCCCGCAGACCCCCCAGGACCCTGACCGCACCGACGCCGCCCAGGCGAGCCCCGTCGTCGGGCACGGCGCGGGCGCCCCGCGCGGCGCCCGACTCACGGACGAGGAGTGGGCCCGCCGCCTGACCCCGGAGGAGTTCCAGGTGCTGCGCCGGGCCGGCACCGAGCGCGCCTACACCGGCGAGTACTGGGACTCCCACGTGCAGGGCGTCTACGCGTGCCGCGCGTGCGGGGCGGAGCTGTTCCGCTCGGACGAGAAGTTCGACTCGCACTGCGGCTGGCCCTCGTTCTTCGCGCCGCTGGCCGAGGACCGGGTGGAGTACCTCAAGGACACCACCCTGGGCATGGAGCGGGTGGAGGTGCGCTGCGCCGCGTGCGGCTCCCACATGGGCCACGTGTTCGCCGGCGAGGGCTACGACACGCCCACGGATCTGCGCTACTGCATCAACTCGATCTCCCTGCGCCTGGCCCCGGCGGACGCGTCCGGCGCGGGCTCGGACGACGACGCCGCGGGCCGCGCGTGAGCGCCGGCGCCCCCGCCGCGGGGCTGCGCGCCTTCGCGTCGGACAACTACGCGGGCGTCCACCCGGACGTCTGGGCGGCGCTGGTCGACGTGGACGCGGACCACGCGCCCGCGTACGGGGCCGACCCGCACACCGAGCGGCTCCAGGAGGCCGTGCGGGAGGCGTTCGACGCCCCCGATGCCGTCGCGCTGCCGGTGTTCAACGGCACCGGTGCCAACGTGGTCGCCCTCCAGTCCATGCTCCCGCCGTGGGGCGCGGTGGTGGCCGCGGACACCTCCCACATCCACCATGACGAGGGCGGCGCCCCCGAGCGCATGGGCCGCACCAAGCTGTTCACCGTGCCCACCCCGGACGGGCGGCTCACCCCGGAGCTCGTGGACCGCGAGGCCCACGGCTGGGGCTTCGTCCACCGGGCGCAGCCGGCCGTGGTGGAGATCGCCCAGGTCACGGAGCTGGGCACCGTCTACACGCCCGAGCAGGTGCGCGCCCTGGCCGACCACGCGCACGGCCACGGCATGGGTCTGTACATGGACGGGGCGCGGCTGTTCAACGCGGCCGCGGCCCTGCAGCTGCCCCTGTCCGCCTTCACCACGCACGCCGGCGTCGACGTCGTCTCCCTCGGCGGGACGAAGGCCGGCGCGCTGGGCGCGGAGGCCGTCGTCGTGCTGCGCCCCGAGGCCGTGACGCTCGCGTCCCTGGTGCCCGAGCGGGACCTGCCCGCCGACGCCGGGCCCAGGGAGCGGGCGCGGCTGGCGGTGGAGTACGTCCGCAAGTCCTCCATGCAGCTGGCCTCGAAGATGCGCTACGTCTCGGCCCAGCTCACGGCCCTGCTCGAGGGCGACCTCGGGATCCGCCTGGCCGGACACGCCAACACGATGGCCCGCGAGCTGGCCGGGCGGGTGGCCGGGATCGAGGGCGTCGAGGTGGCCCGCGCCCCGGAGGCGAACGCCGTGTTCGCGGTGCTGGACCCGCAGGCCGCCGACCGCGCCCGGGTCCGGCACCCGTTCTACGACTGGGACGCGGCCCGCCACGAGGTGCGCTGGATGACCTCGTGGGACACCACGGCCGCGGACGTGGACTCGTTCGCCGCGGCCCTGGGAGCGGCGCTCTCCCCCGGTCGGCGCGGGTGAGCACGGTGCTCCGGAGCCGGCACGGCGCGCCACCGGCGTCGGCCGGGCCCGGCGGCCTAGGCTGGCGTCCATGACCGTCATCGGCCCCCGTCGCCTCGCGCCCGTCACCGAGCCGCGCGGCGCCGTCGCGCCGGCCCCGGCCCCGCTGCCGGAGGTGTTCCGCCGGGCCCTGGCGGACCTGCGCACCGCGCGGCCG
>NZ_JANQCJ010000119.1:0-6874 GCF_024723355.1 Micrococcus sp. HG099
AGCTGGAGGCCTGCACCGCCGCCGGCGCGGTGCCGGTCCGCCTCGGGCCTCACGTGCTGCGCGCCTCCACGGCCGGCCCGGCGGCCCTCGCCGTGCTGGCCCACCGGCTCGGCCGCTGGTGAGAGTCGGCGCGTCCGGCGCCACCACGCCTAGACTGGACCCGGCATCCCGTCCCCGACACCCCGAGGTGATCCGACCCATCGTGACCGTCCCCGCCACCCCCCTGACGCCGCCCGCCTCCGCCCACGAGGGCGTCTCGTTCGAGTCCGCCGACCTCATGGTTCGCACCCTCGGTCCGCAGGACGCCCTCCTGCGGATCCTCGGCGGCGTGTTCCCCGCGGTGGACCTCACGGTGCGCGACCAGCGGCTGGAGATGGCCGGCCCCGTGCCGGACGTCGCCTCGGTGCGCCGCGTCGTCGAGGACCTGCGCTCGATCGCCCGCCGGGACCAGGCCGTCACCCCCGAGGTGATGGAGCAGGTCGTCACCCACGTGCGCGGGGCCGCCGCCGGCCGCGGCGCCGGGCAGCTGCACCTGGACTCGATCCTCTCCGGGCGCGGCCGCCGTATCCGGGCCAAGACCCTCCACCAGCAGGACTACGTGGAGGCCATCGACCGCTCCACCGTGGTCTTCGGCATCGGCCCCGCCGGCACCGGCAAGACCTACCTGGCCATGGCCAAGGCCGTGCAGGCCCTCCAGGCCAAGGAGGTCAACCGGATCATCCTCACCCGCCCGGCCGTCGAGGCCGGCGAGCGGCTCGGCTTCCTGCCCGGCGGGCTCAGCGAGAAGATCGACCCGTACCTGCGCCCGCTCTACGATGCGCTGCACGACATGATCGAGCCCGAGTCCATCCCGCGGCTCATGGAGGCCGGCACCATCGAGGTCGCCCCGCTCGCCTACATGCGCGGGCGCACGCTCAACGACGCCTTCGTCATCCTCGACGAGGCCCAGAACACCACCGGCGAGCAGATGAAGATGTTCCTCACCCGCCTCGGCTTCGGCGCGCGCATGGTGGTCACCGGGGACACCTCCCAGGTGGACCTGCCGCGCGGCACCCGCTCCGGCCTGTCCCAGGCGGTGGAGGTCCTCGAGGGGATCGAGGGCCTGGAGATGGTGCGCTTCGACTCCTCGGACGTGGTCCGCCACTCCCTGGTCAGCGCCATCGTGGACGCCTACGACGCCGCCCGCGGCGCCGAGCCCGCCCCGCGCGGAGGAAGGGGCCACCGTGGCCGTTGAGATCCTGAACGAGTCGGGGATCGAGGTCCCCGAGGACGAGCTGCTGCGCATGGCACGGCACGTCTACGCCTCCCTGCACGTCCACGAGCGCACCGAGACCGCGGTCACCGTGGTGGACGCCGCCCGCATGGCCGAGCTCCACGAGGAGTGGATGGACCTGCCCGGGCCCACCGACGTGATGAGCCTGCCCATGGACGAGCTCACCCCCGGCACCGCCGAGGCCCCCGCCGAGGGGATGCTCGGCGACGTCGTGCTCTGCCCCGAGGTGGCCGCCGAGCAGGCCGCCCGCGGCGGCCACAGCCGTGACGACGAGCTGATGCTGCTGCTCACCCACGGCATGCTGCACTTGCTGGGCTACGACCACATGGACGACGCCGACCGGCTGGAGATGTTCGACCTGCAGGACCGCCTCGTCTCCGAGGTGCTCGGCAGGCCGGCCCCGGCCCCCACCATCGAGGACTGACGCCCGGCCATGCTCACCCCCGCCGTGCTCTTCGCACTGTTCCTCGTCTTCCTCGCGCTGGTGTGGACGCTCTCCCTGGCCGAGTCGGCCTTCACCTACCTCTCCCGCCGGGACGCGGAGGACATCGTCCGCCGCCGCCCCGGCTCCCGGGTCCTGGACGTCACCGCCGAGCGGGACAGCCACCTGGGCGCCCTGCGCGTGTGGCGGTTCGTGGCCGAGGCGCTGTCCGCCGTGTGCCTCACCGCGGCTGCGGACGCCGTCGTGGACAACACCTGGTTCGCCGTGCTCATCGCCGCCGCCGTCCTCGTGGGAGTGGCCGCGCTGCTGGGCGTGTGGAGCCCGCGGCCGTTCGGCTCGCGCAACGAGGCCGCCGTCGCACGCCGCCTCGGCGGGCTCGTGTGGGGCCTGCGCCGGGCCCTGGGCCCGCTGGCCGACCGCCTCGGCCGGGACCGGCGCCGCCGCGAGGACGAGCTCGAGGAGGAGGACGACTTCCAGGAGCGCCACCTGCGCGAGGTCGTCGCCCGCGCCCACGACGCGGACGTGCTCGCCGACTCCGAGGCCGAGCTCATCCAGTCCGTGTTCTCCATGAACGACACCATCGTCCGCTCCGTGATGGTGCCGCGCACCGACGTCGTCACCATCGACGCGGACCACACCCTCGGCCAGGCCATGGCCCTGTTCCTGCGCTCCGGCAACTCCCGCATCCCCGTGATCGGCGAGGACGCCGACGACATCCGCGGCATGCTGCACCTCAAGGACGTCACCCGCGCGCTGCACCAGGACGGCGCGGCGCAGTCCGGCCCGGTCACCGCGGCCATGCGCGACGTGCGCTTCGTCCCCGAGTCCAAGTCCGTGGCCGCCCTGCTGCAGGAGCTGCAGCGCGAGTCCACGCACGTGGCCGTGGTGGTGGACGAGTACGGCGGCACCGCCGGTCTCGTCACGCTCGAGGACCTGATCGAGGAGATCGTCGGCGAGATCTACGACGAGGACGACCTGCCCGACCGCGCCGAGGTGGAGATGATCGAGCCCGGCGTGTACTCCGTGGACGCCCGCATGGGCCTCCACCACTTCCGCGAGGAGTTCGAGCTCCCCGAGGAGGAGGACGAGGACGACGACGTCGACACCGTCGGCGGCCTGCTCGCCAAGGAGCTCGGCCGCGTGCCGATCCAGGGCTCCCGCGTGGTGGTGCAGGGCCTCGAGCTGCTCGCCGACACGCTCGAGCCCCGCCGCAACCGCGTGGCCCGCCTCCGCGTCTCCGAGACCCCGGACCGCCCCGCCCGGCTGCGCCGCCGCGACGAGGAGCCGCACGGCTCCTCCGCCTCGGAGACCGTGGCCTGACCCCGCGCCGACGCGCACCGACCGACCCCGCCCGCCGTCCCGCCCCGCGAAGGATGACCCCCATGACCGACCTCGTCGACCCGGCCCGCGCCGCGGACGGACACCGCTCCGGCTTCGTCTCGCTCGTCGGGCGCCCCAACGCGGGCAAGTCCACCCTCACCAACGCGCTCGTGGGGGAGAAGGTGGCCATCACCTCCTCCAAGCCCCAGACCACGCGCCACACCATCCGCGGGATCGTGCACCGCGAGGACTTCCAGCTCGTCCTCGTGGACACCCCCGGCCTGCACCGGCCCCGCACGCTGCTGGGCCAGCGCCTCAACGACCTCGTGGCCGAGACCCTCGGCGAGGTGGACGCGGTGGGCTTCTGCCTGCCCGCGGACGAGGCGATCGGCCCCGGCGACCGGTTCATCGCCCAGCAGCTCGCCCACCTGCACCGCACCCCCGTGGTGGCCGTCGTGACCAAGACCGACAAGGTCGGCCCCGAGCAGCTCATGGCGCAGCTGCTCGCCGTGACCGCGCTCGGCGAGGAGGTCCTCGGTCCGGAGAACGGCGGCGAGGGCTTCGCGGCCGTCGTGCCGGTCTCCGCCGTGGCCGGCCGCCAGGTGGACGACGTCCTGGAGGTGCTGCGCGGCCTGCTCCCCGAGGGCCCGCCGCTGTACCCGGACGGCGAGCTCACCGACGAGCCCGAGGCCGTCATGATCGCCGAGCTCATCCGCGAGGCCGCCCTCGAAGGCGTCCGCGACGAGCTGCCCCACTCGGTGGCCGTGGTGGTCGAGGAGATGGCGCTGCGCGAGGGACGTCCCGACGACCGTCCCCTGATGGACGTGTGGGCCAACCTCTTCGTGGAGCGCGACAGCCAGAAGGGCATCATCATCGGCAAGGGCGGCTCCCGCCTGCGCGAGATCGGCGCCCGGGCCCGCGCCGGCATCGAGAGGATGCTCGGCACCAAGGTGCACCTGGACCTGCGGGTCAAGGTCGCCAAGGAGTGGCAGCGCGACCCGAAGCAGCTCGGCCGCCTCGGGTTCTGACGGCCGTCGTCGAGCGTCACACGGGCGCGCAGGCCTGAGGCGGGCCGGGGCCCGGTGCTAGGGTCGGGCACATGTCCCGTCGCCCCCACCCGACGGCGCCGCACGCGGCCCGCCTGCTACTTCCCGGCCGCACGGGGTCCCCGTGCCAGGCCGCGATCGTCGCCGCCTGAGCGCGAGCGGAGGCAGGACGCCTCCCACCGGACCGGACGCCCCGTGCGGAGCAGCCGTCCCTCCGGCCCGGCACCCGACCATCCACCGTTCGCGCGCATCGAGCGCGCACGTCGAGGGAGAACACGCATGAGCGCCCATCTGCAGAAGCCGTCCGGGATGAAGTTCCACAAGTACGTCCCGTACCAGGACCAGATCCAGGTCTCGCTGCCGGACCGCACGTGGCCGGACAAGGTCATCGAGAAGGCGCCCCTGTGGTGCGCCGTGGACCTGCGAGACGGCAACCAGGCGCTCATCGACCCGATGGGCCCCGAGCGCAAGCTGCGCATGTTCCAACTGCTCGTGGGGATGGGCTTCAAGGAGATCGAGGTGGGCTTCCCCTCCGCCTCGCAGACCGACTACGACTTCGTCCGCCAGCTCATCGAGGGCGACCACATCCCGGACGACGTGACCATCCAGGTCCTCACCCAGTCCCGCGAGCACCTGATCGAGCGCACCTTCGAGTCCCTCGAGGGCGCCGACCGGGCCATCGTGCACCTGTACAACTCCACGTCCGTGCTGCAGCGCCGCGTCGTCTTCCGCCAGGACGAGGACGGGATCGTGGACATCGCCACCTCCGGCGCGCGCCTCGTGAAGAAGTTCGAGGAGCAGCTCAAGGGCACGCAGATCACCTACGAGTACTCGCCCGAGTCCTACACCGGCACCGAGCTGGAGTTCGCCCGCCGCATCTCGGACGAGGTCGCCCAGGTGCTGGAGGCCTCCACGGACCGCAAGATGATCCTGAACCTGCCGGCCACCGTCGAGATGGCCACCCCCAACGTCTACGCCGACTCGATCGAGTGGATGCACCGCAACCTGGAGCACCGCGACTCGCTGATCCTGTCCCTGCACCCGCACAACGACCGCGGCACCGGCGTGGCCGCCGCCGAGCTGGGCTACCTGGCCGGCGCCGACCGCATCGAGGGCTGCCTGTTCGGCAACGGCGAGCGCACCGGCAACGTGGACCTGGTGACCCTGGGCATGAACCTGTTCTCCCAGGGCGTCGACCCCATGATCGACTTCTCGGACATGGACCACATCAAGCGCACCGTGGAGTACTGCAACCAGCTCCCCGTGCCCGAGCGCTCGCCCTGGGGCGGCGACCTCGTGTTCACCGCCTTCTCCGGCTCCCACCAGGACGCCATCAAGAAGGGCTTCGAGGCCATGGAGGCCGACGCGAAGGCCGCGGGCAAGACCGTGGACGAGATCGACTGGGCGGTGCCGTACCTGCCCATCGACCCGAAGGACATCGGCCGCTCCTACGAGGCCGTGATCCGCGTGAACTCGCAGTCCGGCAAGGGCGGCGTGGCCTACCTGCTCAAGTCCGAGCACAACCTGGACCTGCCGCGCCGCGCGCAGATCGAGTTCTCCCACGTCATCCAGGAGATGGCCGACGCCCAGGGCGGCGAGGTCTCCGGCGCCGACCTGTGGACCGCGTTCCAGGACGAGTACCTGCCGGCGGAGGCCAAGGACGAGCAGTGGGGCCGCTACCGGCTGCGCTCCGTCACCTCCGCCTCGGGCGAGGACGGCGCGTTCCGCATGGAGGCCGAGCTCGAGGTCGACGGCGTCACCCAGACGCGCACCGCGCAGGGCAACGGCCCCATCGACGCGTTCCTGCGCATGCTGGGCGAGGACGACATGGACGTCCGGGTGCTCGACTACACCGAGCACGCCCTGTCCGAGGGCGGCGCCGCCATGGCCGCCGCCTACGTGGAGGCCGCCGTCGGCGACCGCGTGCTCTGGGGCGTGGGCCTGGACCACAACACCACCACCGCCTCCCTGAAGGCCGTGGTCTCCGCGGTGAACCGCGCCGTGCGCGCGTGAGCGGATCCGGCCCCTCCCGGCGGGGTGCGCGGCACGGCGGCTACGCGGCGAACTCGTTCCGCACCGAGGCTATCGTGCTGCGCACCCATCGGCTGGGGGAGGCCGACCGGATCGTCGAGGCCCTGACCCCCGAGCACGGGCTGGTGCGGGCCGTGGCCAAGGGCGTGCGCAAGACGTCCTCCCGGCTGGGCTCCACGGTGGAGCCGTTCATGCACACCACGCTGCAGCTCGCGCGCGGGCGGGGGGAGCTGCTCACCGTCACCCAGGCGCAGCTGCTGCACCCCTACGCGACGATGCTCGCCGCGGACTACGACGCGTACGCGGTCGCGGGGGCGCTGGCCGAGGCCGTCGAGCGCATCCCCGCGGTGGACGAGGCCGGCCGCCGCGCCCAGTACCGCCTGCTCCACGGGGCCCTGGCGGCCCTGGCCCGCCGCCGGCACGACCCGCGGCTGATCCTGCACTCCTTCCTGCTGCGCACTCTGGCCCAGGCCGGCTGGGCGCCGACCTTCGACCGGTGCGCCCGCTGCGGTGCCCCGGGCCCGCATTCGGCGGTGCACGTGGCGCTCGGCGGGGCGGTGTGCCCCGAGTGCCGCCCGCCCGGCGCCCCCCACCGACCGGGCCCGGGCGAGAGCGGCGATCCGGGGCGGTGCCCCCCCGCCTCACCCTATCCGCCCGGCGGACACGACAAGGGGGTCCGGTGGACGGGCCGGGCGTCCGGGCGGCGTCGGCCGGTCCCCGCCCGGGTCTGCGTCAGCCGCCGGTGAGGCCCCGGTCAGGCGC
>NZ_JANQCJ010000011.1:0-30622 GCF_024723355.1 Micrococcus sp. HG099
GCGGTCCGGGGCCAGAGCGGGGGGCGCGCCCGGAGCGGGCGTGACCTCCCCCCGCCGCGAGGCGCGGCCCGGGAGAAGGCCGCGAAGTCCTCGCCGCCGAGCATCGGCGGGTCGGTGATCACCGAGCCCGGGAACAGGTCCTCGCACAGCTCCTGGACCACCGCGGTGCGGGCCGGGTCGTTCCACACCATGTCGTAGCCGCGCAGATAGTCCAGCTCGCAGCTCAGACCGGGGTTGGCCGTCTCCAGGCCGCGGACCATGTCCCGCATCGCCGCCTCGACCGTGTCCCGCACGTCGTCGTCTTGCGTGCGGACCACGCCGCCGATGTGCGCCTCCGGCGGGTACACGTTCAGCGCCGACTGACGCCCGGCGTCCATCCACGTCGTGGACACCACGCACGGGTCCAGGCCGGCCACCCGGCGGGACGGGATGAGCAGGAGCTGCTGGATCAGGGAGCTGGCCGCGGTGACCACGTCCACGGCGTCCTCCGGGGTGGACGCGTGGGCGCCGCCGGCACCCATTACGCCGACCTCACGGGCGAGGCGCTGTTCGTCCGGGACATGATCGACACGCACCACGCAACCGCGCAGGCCACGGGCGCGCGGATCGTGAACTTCTGCGGCTTCGACTCGGTGCCCTCTGACCTCGGCGTGCTCCTCACCGCGCAGCAGGCGGCCGCCGACGGCGAGGGCACGCTCACGGACACCGTCCTGCGGGTGCGCTCGATGCGCGGCGGGTTCAGCGGCGGCACCGTGGACTCCATGCGCCGCCAGTTCACCGAGGCGGCGGCGGACGAGGCCCGCGCCGCCGTCGTGAAGGACCCCTACGGGCTGTCCCCGGACCGGGACGCCGAGCCGGACCGGAGCGGCTCCGGCACCGGGCGCGGCCGGGGCTCGCGAATGCCCGTGGCGAAGGACGGGGAGTCCGGGCGCTGGGAGGCGCCGTTCGTGATGGCCGGGTACAACACGCGCGTCGTCCGCTGGAGCAATACCCTGACCGGCTGGTCCTACGGCGGCGACTTCCGGTACCGGGAGGTCACGGACACCGGGGCCGGGCCGCGCGGGCTGGTGCGCGTGGCCGCCGCGCGGGACCCCGCCTACACCGGCACCGCCGTGATGCTCGGCCAGGCCGGTCTCGCCCTCGCCGAGGACGAGGACCGGCTCCCCGCGCGGACCGGCGTCCTCACGCCCGCCACGGCGCTCGGCGACGTCCTCGTGCAGCGCCTGCGCGACCACGGGTTCACGCTGGAGACGCGGCGGCGCTGAGCGGTCCGCCGTGACCCGTCCGGCCAGAGCGCGGGGAGGCACTGCGGGGCGGCGCCTCGGAGAGTCGCCCTCGCCACCGCACCCGGCTCAGGCCGGGGCGTCCTCCCGCACCTCGGCCGAGCGCAGCACGCGCGGCAGGGTGGTGAACACGAGCCCGCCCAGGACGTTCAGCGGGATCACCCACCAGATCCAGCCGAGCCAGGCGAGGTAGTCCACGCCCTCGACGCCGGCGTGGATGGCCCCGAAGATCACCACCGAATCCAGCACGGAGTGGAACAGGGAGGCGCCGGCCAGCACCACGGCCCCGGCCACCGAGGCCACCACCGTGGCGACGGCCTCGTCCGCGCCGGCCTGCATGCGCGTCAGGAGCGTGATGGCCGCGCCCGCAAGCACGGCCAGTGCCGCGCCCTGCCAGCTGAGGCCGATGTCCAGGAAGTGGTGCGCCGTCTCGGCGATCACCGGGTGCAGCTTGGGGAAGGCCACCACGATCAGCCCCACCGTGATCCACCCGCCGATCAGGTTCATCAGCAGCGTCACGCCCCACAGGCGCAGCAGCTCCGCCCAGGTGGCGCGGCCGTTCACGATCGCCATGATCGGGTAGTAGAACCCCTCGGTGAACAGCTCCGAGTGCGCCAGGAACAGGGCGATGAACCCGATGGAGAACGCGACGCCCGCGAGCAGGTGGCTGCCCGTCTCGTGCAGGGCCAGCAGGTAGGCGAGCAGCCCGATGCTGATCTCCACACCCCCGAGGAATCCCGTGGTCAGCAGCACCGGCCAGGAGCGGTGCAGGCGCTCGGCGCCCTCCTCCACGGCCTCATGGTGGACGTCCTCGACCGCGTCCTCGACGTCGGCCTCGCGGCGGTCGTGCCCGGTGTGCTCCTCGCTCATCTGCGCATCCTCCCACGTCACCGACTGGGCCTCGGCGTGCCTGCCCCGCGACGACGTCGGCCGCCCACCGGGGCCGGCCGCCGTCATCGGGAAACCCGGGTCAGGCCTGCTTCATGCTCCCGGTCTCGAGGAACCGCTGGTGCCAGGACAGGGCCTCGCCCAGCAGGTGCGGGGTGTGCAGGCCCGAGGACTCCTTCAGCGCGCGGTCGGAGTAGTCCTGCAGCTGGTCCCGGTAGTCCGGGTGCGCGCACTTCGCGATGATCGTGCGGGCGCGCTGCTTGGGGGAGAGGCCGCGCAGGTCCGCCAGGCCCTGCTCCGTGACGAGCACGTGGACGTCGTGCTCCGTGTGGTCCACGTGGGAGACCATCGGCACGATGCAGGAGATGTCCCCGCCCTTGGCCGCCGAGGGGGTGAGGAAGAACGAGGTGAACGCGTTGCGGGCGAAGTCGCCCGAGCCGCCCAGGCCGTTCATCATCTTCGTGCCCATCAGGTGCGTGGAGTTCACGTTGCCGTACAGGTCCGCCTCGAGCATGCCGTTCATGGCGAGGACGCCCAGGCGGCGCACGAGCTCCGGATGGTTGGAGATCTCCTGGGTGCGCAGGATCAGCTTGTCCTTGTACTGCGCCACGTTCGCGTTGAACCGCTCGGCGGCCTCGGTGGACAGGGAGAACGCGGTGGCCGAGGCCATCGAGAGGGTGCCGGAGTCCAGGGCGTCCAGCATGCCGTCCTGCACCACCTCGGTGAAGGCGGTCAGCCCGCGGAACCGGGACTTCACCAGCTCGGCCATCACCGCGTTGGCGATGTTGCCCACGCCGGACTGCAGCGGCAGCAGCCGCTCGTCGTACCGGCCGGCGGCCACCTCGTGCTCGAAGAACTCCACCAGGTGCTGGGCGATGGCGATCGAGTCCTCGTCCGCCGGCTTGAAGGGGGAGTTGCGGTCCGGGGCGTGGGTCTCGACGACGGCGACCACCTTGGCGGGGTCGCACTCGAAGTACGGCTGGCCGATCCGGTCCGCGGGGTCCGTGATCATCACCGGCTGGCGGTGCGGGGGCAGGGCCGTGCCGTAGTAGACGTCGTGCAGGCCCTCGAGCTCCTCGCTCTGCCACGAGTTCACCTCGAGGATGACCTCGTCCGCGAGGTCCAGCCAGGACTTGTTGTTGCCCACCGAGGAGCTGGGCACCAGGGTGCCGTCCTCGCGGATCGCCGAGACCTCGACGACGGCCGTGTGCATCGGCCCGTAGAAGCCGTTCCACACGGTCTGCGCCAGGTGCGAGAGGTGGGTGTCGATGTACTCGACCTCGCCGGCGTTGATCTTGGCGCGCATCGTCGGGTCCGACTGGAACGGGGTGCGCAGCGCGATGCCGCCGGACTCGGCCAGCGCGCCGTCCATCTCGGAGGAGGTGGACGCGCCCGTGTGCAGGTCGATCCGGAAGTCCTCGCCGCGGGCATGCGCCGCGGAGATCCGCTCCGCGAGGGCCAGGGGCACCGCCTTCGGATAGCCCGAGCCGGTGAAGCCGCTCATGCCCACCGTGGTCCCGGGCCGGATGAAGGCCGCGGCCTCCTGCGCGGACATCACCTTGGCGCGCAGGCCGGCGTGCTGGATGCGGGATGACATGGGACCTCCGAGGGCAGTCAGGGCGGTGGGTCCGGACGGTGCGGACACCTCAGCGTACTGGCCTGACCTGCATTAAGCCTCGAATCGGACGTGCAGCCGGACCAGGACCTCCACGTCCTCCGGGGCCACGGCGACGCCCTCGCCGGCGTCCTGTCCGAACGCCCGAACCATGGCCCCGACGCGCGGCTCAGGGGCGCCGCCGCCCGGGAGCAGCCCCGCGTCGGCGACGTCGAGCACCGTGACCCGTCCGGTGCCGCACTCGGCGGCGATCGCCTCGGCCCGACGTCGGGCGTCCGCCACCGCGGCCCGCAGCGCCGCCGCCTCGAGGCGGGCCCGGACGGCGTCCGTCAGGGACCACGCGACCTCGTCGAGGGACCATCCGTCCCGCTCGCCCCACCGGGAGGCCCAGCCGGCGAGCGCGCCGACGTCGTCGAAGGTCACCGAGGCGCGCACCGAGGCCTCGTGCCGCGGCGGCTGGGACTCGCCGCGCTCGTTCCAGGGCCGCCAGGACCGCGTCCCCGGCGCCTGCACGGCGGAGGCGACGACGGGGCTCGGCTCGGCCTGCCGCAGCGCGTCGACCTCGGCGGTGAGGCGGTCGGCCTCCCGGGTGAGGGCGGCCATCGCGGCGGCGGCGTCCGCGTCCTCGACCGCGATCCGGACGGTGAGCGTGCCGAGCTCGGGCGGGTGGGCGGCGCGGTGCTCGCCGGCGACGGTGATGATCATGGCGTCAGCGTAGGGGAGGGGCGGCGCGGCAGGCAGTGGTCTCAGACGCCGGGGCGGCGCCGCAGCTGCTTCGTCTCGGAGCGCTGCCGCTTCGCCTCGAGGCGGCGCCGGCGAGAGCCGCGCGTGGGGCGGGTCGCCCGGCGCGGGGTCTCCGGGATCAGCGCCTCGCGAAGCATCGCGGCCAGGCGCTCGCGGGCGGCCACGCGGTTGCGGCGCTGGGCGCGGTGCTCCTCGGCGGCCACCGTCAGCACCGTCCCGGCCAGCCGCGGGCCGAGCACGGCCAGGGCGCGGGCGCGCTGGGACTCGTCGAGCGCCGTCGTCGTGGCGAGGTCCAGGCTCAGCTGCACGCGCGAGTCGGCGGTGTTCACGCCCTGCCCGCCCGGACCGGAGGCGTGGGAGAACCGCTCCGTCAGCTCCGCGGCCGGGATCACCAGGCCGCGCGGGGCGCCCGGGCCCGGTTCCACGCGCAGCTCAGCCATGGGACCGGGGGCCGGGGCTGCTCTGCATGCCAGCCAGCATCGCACGGGTCCGGCGCCGGCGGGACGTCGTGCGCCGCAAGGCCGTCCGGACCCCGCACTAGGGTGAGGCTCGTCCGACCGCCACGCCCGTGACCCGAGGAGAGACGATGTCCCGGACCCGCCCGCCCGCGCAGGACTTCCTCGCCGAGCTGCCCGACGGCACCGTCAAGCAGCGCAACCCGTTCTCCGGCACCGAGGTGTGGACCGTCCCCGGCCGCGGCCACCGCCCCCTGGGGATCGCCCGCCCCGCCGCGCAGCCCCTGGACCCCGACGACGACGGCCGCCACTGCGCATTCTGCTCCGCGCGGCTCCTCGAGACCCCGCCGGAGAAGTCCCGCGTGGTCCGCACCGAGGACGGCGAGCACGCGATCCTGCGCGACGTGCCGGCCGAGGCCCTGTTCGACACCGTCCCGGAGTTCCGCCGCGTGCCCAACCTCTTCGAGATCCTCAGCTACGAGTACTGGCGCCTCAACCACGGGTTCGTGCCCGCGCCGGGGGTCGCCGCCCGCCGCGCCGCGTATCTCGCCACCGAGGCCGGCCGCGCCCACGTGCTGGCCGTCGTCGGGAACAAGCTGCGCGCCGCCGGGCGCAACGCCGAGGAGGTCGAGGCGATGCCGGAGGAGGAGCGGATCGAAGCCGCGTCCGGGTTCTTCGGCGGCGGGCACGACGTGATCATCGCCCGGCGGCACTTCGTGGACGGCGCGCAGGACGACCACGCGCTCGCCGGCTCTGGGACGCTCAGCCCCGAGGAGCACCGGCGGTTCATCGCGCTCACGGTGGACTCGATGCGGGATCTGTACGCGGCGAACCCGCACGCCCGCTACGTGTCCGTGTTCCAGAACTGGCTCAAGCCGGCCGGCGCGTCCTTCGACCACCTGCACAAGCAGCTTGTGGCGATCGACGAGGTCGGGGTGCAGAACGAGGCCGCGATCGCGCGGGTGCGGCGGAACCCTGACGCGTTCGCGCAGGACGCGCTCGGCTACGCCGCCGAGCAGGGCCTGATGATCGCGCGGAACGAGCACGCCGCGATGTTCGCCGGGTTCGGCCACCGGTACCCCACGGTGGAGATCCACTCGCTCTCGCCGACCTGCGAGCCGTGGGAGCAGACGGACGCCGAGCGCGACGCCATGGCGGACCTGATCCACGCCGCCCACGCCGCCACCGGCGCGGACGTGCCCAGCAACGAGGAGTGGCACACCCGCCCGACCGGCGTCGCCGAGCCTCTGCCGTGGCGGGTCTGCCTGAAGTGGCGCGTCTCCACGCTGGCCGGGTTCGAGGGCGCCACGAAGATCTACCTCAACACCGTCAGCCCCGGGTCCGTGCGCGAGCGCGTGGCGACGCGCCTGCGGGAGCTGCAGGCCGCAGGTGCGATCGCGGACGGGATCCGGGTCGACGACGACGGGCGCGGGGCGGTCTGATCACGCGCCGCGTCGTCAAGGGCGACGAGGCCGTCAGGCGACGGCCCGCCGGTGCGCTGGAACGACGCCGAGCCTAGTCTTCGAGGCATGAGCATCCGGATGGACAACGTCGGGATCGCGGTGCGGGACCTCGAGGAGGCCGTCGCCTTCTTCGAGGACCTCGGCCTGACCGTGCTCGGCCGCGACGAGGTCAGCGGAGAGTTCGCCGAGACCGCCGTGGGTCTCGAGGGGAACCACGCCAAGATCGCGCTCCTCGCCACCCCGGACGGGCACGGCATGGTCGAGCTCATGCAGTACCTGAACCCCGAGCCGGTGGAGACGGAGCCGACGCGCCCGAACGAGATCGGCATGCACCGCATCGCCTTCGCCGTGGACGACCTGGACGCCGCGCTCGCGGCCGCCGCCCGGCATGGCTGCCGGCCGCTGAGAGGCGTCGCGCGGTATGAGGACGCCTTCCTGCTGACCTACGTGCGCGGTCCCAGCGGCATCCTCGTGATGCTGGCCCAGGAGCTGAAGGCGGGGGAGTGACCCGGTGCCGAACGTCCGTGCGGCACACTGACGCCATGCATCGCGACGTCGCCACCTACCGCCCGCCCCTCTGGTGGACCGTCCTCTCGGTCCTCGCCGGCCTCCTCGTCGTCGCGGTCGGCGCCATGGTGACGTGGGCGGGCCACGTGGACGACTCGCCGGGGCTCGGCGGGCTGGGCCTGATCAACGCGCTGGTCGGCGTCGTGATCGTGGTCCGGACGCTGCTGGCCCGCCGCCTGCTCAGCTCCGCAGTGCCGCCGTCGCCTCGGTGAGGTCCACCAGACGGGTGAGCACCCGGCTCAGCGTCTTGTCGTGGTGGTCCGTGCGGGCGAACGTCCCGTCGGGGAAGTCGGCACGGCGCACGAGCTGCACCGAGTCGCCGACCACGTGCATGTTGTAGGCCGCCACGGTGAACCGCCACGCCTCGGTGGCGCGCACGCCGCCGAGCCCGCCGTAGGCCACGAGGGCCAGGGCCTTGTCCTTCCACTGCGCGGAGAGCAGGTCGAAGGCGTTCTTGAAGGCGCCGGGGATGTTGCGGTTGTACTCGGGGCTGATGAACACGAACCCGTCGCACGCGGCCACGGCGTCACGCCAGCGGTGCACCTCGGCGGGGCCGTCCTCGTCCTGCGCCCAGCCCTCGTCGGTCATGATCGGCAGGTCGAACGCGGCCACGTCGAGCACGTCCCACTCCACGTCCCGGCCGCCGGTGTCCAGGCCGCGGGCCACCTCCTCCACCCACGCGCCGACCTGCGCGCCGAAGCGCCCTTCGCGAACCGATCCGATGACGATGCCGAGTCTCATGCGGCCGAGTCTAGGACCGCGTCCGGCACCGGGTGACGGCGCCCGCCCGCGGCGTCATCATGGAGCCCATGGAGAACGGACCGGTATGGGATGCAGACCGCACATGGACCGCCGTCCACGCCGAGCGCGCCCGTCTCGCCGCGAACCTCGAGCACCTGAGCCCCAAGCAGTGGCGGACGGCCTCGCTCTGCACGGAGTGGACCGTGGAGGAGACGCTCGCGCACCTCACGGCGGGGGCCTCCACGGGCCGGCTGGCGTGGCTGCGCAGCATGGTGGGCGCCCGGTTCGACGCCGGCCGGCACAACGCGCGGCGCCTGCGGGAGCATCTGGGGTCGACCCCGGCCGACACGTGGGCGCGCTTCGCGGCGGTGACCGACAGCCGCGTGGCCCCGACCGGCGACACGTGGGCCTGGCTCGGCGAGGTCGTGGTGCACGGCACGGACATCCGCGTGCCCCTCGGCCTCCCCGGTGGACCGGACCCCGAGGCCGTCGCCGAGGTGGCCCGGCGCTTCGCCGCGAGGGACTTCGCCGTGGACTCGGCCCGCCTCGTGCGCGGCCTGAGCCTGGCCGCCACGGACGCGGACGTGCGCTGCGGCGCCGGGCCCGATGTCCGCGGGCCGGTTCTCTCCCTCGTGATGGCGATGGCCGGGCGTCCGTACGGGCTCGCGGCGCTCGAGGGGAACGGCGTGCCGGAGCTGCGTCGCCGCATCGACGCGGACGGATGAACCGGCGGATGGACCACGGTCCCGCCGTCGGCCTGCACCGCACGGAGCGGCGGGTCGTTCCGCCTCCCGGGTCGAGCGCAGGCCTGGACGGGGCCGGCCGGGGATGATCTGATCGTGGAGTCCCGCCCCGCCGGCCCTGGAGGTCCCATGCCGATCATCGACCTGCCCCGGATCACCTGGGCCGGGCTCGGCTGGGGCGCCGTCGCCCTCGGGATCGGGGTGCTGCTGGGCCTGGCCCTGCGTGCGGCCGTGATCGGCACGATGCGCTGGCGCGGCCGGGGCGCGGCGGCCGCGCGGGTCTTCGGCCAGCTCGCCTTCGGCCTGGGCGTGCTCCTCGGACTCATGGCCGCCCTCGCCATCGTCTTCCCCTCCGTGCGGCCGGTGGACATCCTCGGCGGGGTCGGCGTCGTCTCCATCGCCGCCGGCATCGCGTTCCAGACCGTCCTGGGGAACATGTTCGCCGGCATCGTCATGCTCGCGCGGGACCGGTTCCGCGTGGAGGACCAGATCGAGGTGTCCGGGCACCGCGGCACCATCGTGGCCATGAGCCTCACGTCCACCTCGGTGCGGACCTTCGACGGGCGCCTCGTCCTCGTGCCCAATGCGGTGATGCACTCGGAGGTCGTGACGGTGCAGACCGGCTTCGAGCGAGTCCGCTCCACCGTCCGCGTGGACGTCGACGACGCCGTGGACCTGGTCGCCGCCTGCCGCATCGCCGAGGAGGCGATGCTCGCCGTCGGCCCCGTCCTGGACGACCCCGCTCCGCAGGCCCTGCTCTCCGAGGTCGGGACGACGACGGTCGGCATCGACCTGCGCTTCTGGTCCGGCGCCGCCCAGCTGGAGACGAAGCAGGCGACCCACGAGGTGATCGCCGCCGTGCTCGCGGCGTTCCGTGAGCACGGCGTGGCGACCGGCTCCGACGTCCTCGTCGTCGAGCCCGGCCCCGAGATGGCCCGCGTGCTCGGCACGCCGCCCACACCCTGAGCGCCGAGAGGATCCCCCATGGCCTACCAGCAGAAGACCACCGTGACCGACGTGCCCGTCGAGGAGTACCTGGCCACCGTCGAGCCGGCACGCCGACAGGAGCAGGGCTTCGCGCTGCTGCGGATGTTCCGGGAGGAGACCGGTGCCGAGGCCGTGATGTGGGGGCCGTCCATGATCGGCTTCGGCCACGTGCGCTTCACGTATCCCACGGGCCACTCCGGCGAGATGTTCCAGGTGGGCTTCAGCCCCCGCAAGTCCGCGCTGAGCCTCTACGGCCTCACCACGTACGGCTCCCACGCGGACCTGCTCGCCCGGCTCGGCAAGCACAAGGTCGGCAAGGGCTGCCTGTACATCAACAAGCTCGAGGACGTGGACGAGGCCGTCCTGCGCGAGATGATCCGCGTGGGCTGGGGCGACGACGAGTCCTTCGTGGACTCCCACGATGGAACGGTGATCAAGCGCCTGGCCTGAGTGTCAAGGCCCTGCGCTTCTACGACGAGCGCGGCCTGCTCTCCGGCGGCGGGATGCTCGACGACGGCCCCTCGGCGTCGGCGGACGCCGTCCGGTTCCGCACGGCGGAGCGCGCCGGCTGGGTGGCGGTGGTGGAGCGGCGCCTGGCCCTCCCCGTCGACGGGGAGCTGCCGGGGGGCTTCGCGGTGCCGGGACGGGCGCCGTCGTGCCCGCCGCCTCCGCGGCGACGTCAACGCCGTGCGCAGCGGCCCCCGGGCGACGGGCAGGCGCGCCGGCTCCCGGCTGGCCCACCGCCTCGTGAGCCGGCTCTTCCGCTGAGCCTGAGCCGCGCGGCGGCGCCGTGCCTGCTCGCCCCGCCCGCCGTCAGGCCAGGAGCTCGTCGACGGCGTCGAGGAGGTCGTAGATCGTGGGGCGCAGCGGGCCGCGGCGTCGGCCGTCGGCCTCGAGCACGAGGCCCGGGGAGCCGGTGACGCCGGCCGCCCGCGCCTGCCGCTCGGACTCGACCAGGTGGTCGGTGAGATCCGTGCGCCGGTCCCTCTCCCAGCGTTCCAGGTCCAGCTCGGGGATCTCGTCGGCGATCGCACGCAGGAATCGGTCTGTCACGTACCCGGAGTCCGCCTCCTGCTGGCTCAGGTGGAATGTCTCCATGAACTCCCACAGCCGGCCCTGACGCCCGGCCGCCCAGGCGGCGGCCTGCTGGGCCACGAACTCTCCCCTGTCCCGGGTGGTCGTCTCGAGCGGGCGGTAGCGCAGGGTGACGACGCCGGCCCGCACCTCCTGCTGCACCAGCTCCATCAGGTCGTGGTTGACGAAGTCGCGGCAGTGCGGGCACTGCAGGTCGCCCCAGTAGGTCAGGTGCGCCGGAGCGCCGGCCGCGCCCAGCAGATCGCCGTCCTGGGGGATGCCCTGCAGCTTCCACGCGAGATGCCTCTGGATGTCGTCGAGCGCCATGGCCCCATGCTAGAGGCTGCCGGGCCATGCCAGGTCCCGGTGCCGGGTGGGTAGCGTGGGGCCCATGCCCAGCCGTCTGCACCGCTCCCGCGAGATCGCCCTCGTCCTGGGCCGCAACGGCCTCCAGGCCACCGCGCTGGCGGCCGGGCTCGGCCGCTGGCTGCCCGCCGCGGACGCCCGCACCGCCCGGGACGCCGTGCTGCGGCCGGACATGCTCGTGGACGTGTTCGAGCAGCTGGGCACGACGTTCGTGAAGCTCGGCCAGCTGATCTCGGCCCGCCCGGACATGTTCCCGGAGAGCATCTGCACGGCATTCGCCCGCCTCACGGACGACACCACGCCCGTCCCGTTCGAAGCCATGGCCGCAACGGTGCTGGAGGACTTCGGCGCCTCCGTAGACGAGCTCTACGCCTGGTTCGACCCCGTGCCGCTGGCCACCGCCTCGATCGGCCAGGCGCACCGGGCACGGCTGCACGACGGGCGCGACGTCGTCGTGAAGATCCGCAAGCCCGGGGTGGTCGAGCAGGTCCGCACGGACCTGGAGATCCTGCGCACGGTCGCGAGCCGGCTGTCCCGGGCCTCGCGGGCCCTCCAGGACATGGACGTCGTCTCCCTGGTGGACGAGTTCGACCGCGCCCTGCGCGCCGAGCTGGACTACCTCGTCGAGGCGCGGGCCTGCGAGCAGATCGCCGAGAACCTGCGGGACGTGCCCGGCGTGCGGGTCCCGTGGGTGGACTGGGCGACCACGTCCTCGCGCGTGCTGACCATGGAGGAGATCACCGGATTCCGCGTAGACGACCTGGCCTCCCTCGACGCCGCCGGGATCGACCGGGCGGACCTGGCCTACCGGGCCGCCGAGGTGCTCATGGGCATGGTGTTCGAGGACGGCCTGTTCCACGCGGACCCGCACCCGGGCAACGTCTTCATCGAGGCGGACGGCGTCATCGGCTTCATCGACTTCGGCTCCGTGGGCCGGATCAGCTCCGGCATGCGCCGCCGCTTCGCCCGCATGGCGATGGCCCTGGTGCGCCAGGACCCGGACGGCCTGGTGCGCGCGCTGGTAGCCATCGCCCCGCCGCGCGGGGACCTGGACCGCCGCGCCCTGCGCCTGGAGGTCTCCCGCATCACCGGCCGCCTCGAGGGCCGCGACCTCTCGGACATCCGCGTGGACCAGCTGGTGGGCCAGATCTTCGGGATCGTCCGCCGGCACCGCCTCGCGCTCCCGCCCGAGCTCGTGCAGCTCTTCCGCATGCTGATCATCGTGGACGGGCTCGGCAAGCGCCTGCACCCCGGCTTCGACTACACCCGCGTGCTCAACCCGTTCGCCGTCCGGGTGGCGGGGGAGGAGCTGGACCCGCGGCGGGTGGCCGGCCGGATCGGGCAGGCGGGGCTCGCCGCCGCCGAGCTCGGCCTGGACCTGCCGGAGTACGCGCGCAAGGTCATCGACCACCTCGAGGACGGCGGCCTGGACGTCACCCTCCGCACCGGCGAGCTCGAGCCGCTCGTGGCGCGCATGGAGCGCACGGGGGACCGCGTGGTGGCCGCGCTCGTGGTCGCCGCCATGATCACCGGGGGCACCAACGTGCTGGTGGCCTACAAGGACCGGCTCGGCCGGTTCGCCGGGCCGGTGGTGGCCGCCGGCGGCGCCGCCCTCACCGGCGGCAGCGCCTACCTTGCCTGGACCGGACGCCCCCGCCGGATGCGGCGCCGCCCGCGCGGCTGAGCGGGTCCGCCACGACGACGACGGCGCGCGCCGACCCCGGCGCGGCACCGCACACTGGTGGCATGACCCAGACCGATGCCCTGCCGCCCTGCCCCGCCTGCGCCGAGGAGTACGCCTACGCGGACGGCGCCCTGCTGGTGTGCCCCATGTGCGGCCACGAGTGGAGCCCCGCCGCGGACGAGCCGTCCGAGCAGGCGGAGCCGGCGGCCGCCGTCGTGAAGGACGCCGTGGGCAACCCGCTGGCCGACGGCGACGACGTCACGATCGCCAAGGACCTCAAGGTCAAGGGCGGAGCCGGCATCAAGGCCGGCACCAAGGTGCGCGGCATCCGCCTGCTCGAGAGCCCGGTGGACGGGCACGACATCGCCGCCAAGGTCCCCGGCGCCGGCCAGATGTACCTGAAGTCCTCGGTGGTGAAGAAGGCGACCTGAGCCCCGGCCCGGTTCTACCGTGGTGCCTGACCGGTGAGGACCGCGAGGCCCCGGCCGGTCAGGCGTCCTCGCCGTCCTGATCGGCCGTCAGCGGCACGGCCAGCCGGGCCACGGTCCCCGCGGCGCCGGGGCCGTGGTGGCCCTGGCCTGGCTGGCCACGCGGCGCGGGCCGAAGGGCTTCCACCGGCGAATCGTGCGGGCCGAGGACCCGGCGCACCCGGCCACGGAGGTGCTGCGCACGATCACCGAGCCCGGCTCCCGCGGCTCGCGGATCCGCGCCGCGGAGGGCCGCGCCGGCGAGCAGGCCGGACCCACCCTGGAGCACTGACGGGGGCGGCACGGGCTGCCCCGGCCGGTCAGGCGTCCTCGCCGTCCTGATCGGCCGTCAGCGGCACGGCCAACCGGGCCACGGTCCCCGCGGCGCCGGGGCCGGGCTCCAGGGTGAGCTCCCCGTCCAGTGCGGTGCTGAGCAGGGCCGCCACGGGCAGGCCGAGCCCGTTGCCGGGGTACGGGTCGTTCGAGGCGTTGGCCAGCCGCTCGAACACCTCCTCGCGGTCCTCCTCGGGGATGCCGCGGCCCCGGTCGGCGACCTCGACGACGGCCCACGGCTCGCCGTCACGCTCCTCCTCGCGGACCCGCACGGAGAGCGTGCGCTCCAGCGGGGTCACGGCGGTCAGGTCGCGCGGCAGGTCCGAGCCCGACGCGAAGCGGACCGCGTGCCGGGCGTTGTCCAGCAGCTCCTCGAGGACCTGCACGAGCCGTGAGCGGTCCGTCACGGCGGTCAGGCCCTCGGCGGGGGCCTCCACGTCCAGGCGCGGCTCGTCCGCGGCGTCCGGGTGGCGCTCCCGCCACGCCTTGGCCGCCGTGGCCACGAGCACGCCCACGTCCACGGGGGTGCGCTCCAGCACCACGTCGTCCTGCTGGAGGCGGGAGAGGATCACGAGGTCCTCCAGCAGCCCGCGCACGCGGGTGGCCTCGGCCCCGATGTGCCGGTAGGAGGTGCGCCGCTCCTGCTCGTCCCCGCCCGGGTTCCGCAGGCCGCCCTCGATCACGGTGAGCGGGGTGCGCAGGGCGAAGGTGACGTCCTCGGCGAAGCGCCGCTCCTCCTCGAGGCGCCGGTCGGCGCGGCGGACCAGGTCGTTGGCGCGCCGGGCCAGGCCCGCGTACTCCGCGGACCCGTTCTCCGGCAGGCGGCGCAGCCCCCGGTCCTTGAGCGAGGCGTCCACCGCCCGGTGGAACTCCACCGTGTGCCCGAGGATGCGGCTGGAGACCAGCCAGGCCGCCGCCGCGGTGGCGGCGAGGGCCGCCAGGGCCAGGGCGGAGAGCAGCAGCGTCTGAGTCATCACGCGCTGCTCGTAGCGCTCGTGGAAGACGGCGACGACGACGTGCCCGGTGTCCGCCGGCGTGGTGACGGTGAGATTCGCGTAGGAGATGCGTCCGTGCGTCGGGTCCACGAGGGTGCCGCGGGAGCGGGGCTGCTCCATGGCCTGGCGGGTGGCCGGGGCGAGCAGCTCGACCGGCGCGGCGGCGTCCCCGTGGATCTGGGCGATCACGGGGGTGGCCGCGGTGCCGCCGAACATCAGCTCGGTGGGCTCCACGCGCTGCCGCTCCAGGTAGTGGCCCACGAAGCGCTCGGGGGTGGCGAAGGGCTCGCCGGTCTCGGGGTCGCGCCCGTTCTGGGCGAAGACCGCCACCTCGTCGCTCTCCTGCGTCAGGGAGGTCTCGATCGCGTCCCGCTCGACCCACCGCAGGGTGAGCACGATGGAGACGAGCATCAGCACCATGCCCAGGGCGGAGACGCCCAGGATCCAGGCGACGACGCGGGCGCGGCCGGAGGCGCTGAGCCGTCCGGTGGGCTTGCTGCGGGTCATTCGTCGTCTCCTTCGAGGTCGTCGGCGGACTCGCCGAGGCGCGGGGCGGACGCGGCCCGGGTGCCGGCCAGCTCCACGGCGGAGTGCCGGACCGGGGGTCCGAACGGGTCCCGGTCCGCGCCGGGGACGTAGGTGGTGGGCCGCTCGCCCTGGATGCGGGAGTGCAGCACGGACGGGGCCACCACGAGGGTGGGGGCCAGCTCGTCCACGTTGTAGACCTCGTACCGCTCCAGCAGCTCGTGCGGGGAGGCGCTGCGCAGGATCACGCAGCCGGGGTAGTCCGCGAGGATGCGGCGCAGGATGGGGCGGTCGCGGGCGTCGAGCTGGTCGTCCACGTGGTCCAGGACGAGCAGGGGCGGGTTGCCGGCCACGGCGCCTGCGATCTTCAGCAGGGCGCGCTCGTTGACGGACAGGGGCTCGCCGCCGCGCTTGAGGCGGGTGGCTTCGCCCTCGGGCAGGCGGGCCACGCGCTCGGCCATGCCCACGCGGTCCAGCACCTGCGCCACGGTCTCCCCGGCGCCGCGGTTGCGGTAGCGGACGATCCGGGAGATGGTGCCGCGCTGCAGCGGCACGTCCCGGGCGGCGACGCCGATCAGCTCGCGGCGGTCCTTGCCGGTCATGGCGTAGAGGTGGCGGCCGGCCACGGTGATCCACGCGTCCGAGGCGGGCATGTCCCCGGTGATCTCCCGGGTGACGCGCTCCAGGCGCTCGCGGGAGCCGCCGGTGAGCAGGACGCGGGAGCCGGGGGCGGCCACGAGGGAGGGGATCGTCCCCTCGGCGTCCCGCAGGTCTGCCAGGTGCACGGCGTCCCGGGAGAGGCCGCGCGGGTTGCCGTGGTGGCGCATGCGGGTGCGGGCCCGCTTCTGGCGCTTCTCCCGCCGGGCGTGGCCGCGGGCGTTCTCGATGATGGGGCGCAGCACCCGGCAGGCGGCGTTGTAGTTCTGCCGGTACTCGCCCACCCGGCCGAGCTCGGTCACGGGGGCGCCGAGCATGCCGGCGATGAACACCGCGGTGGTGATGGCGGCCCCGGTGGAGCCGGCGGCCGAGCCGGTGATGGCCACGAGCACACCCAGCACGGTGGTGATGGAGGCGGCGGAGCCGCGCATGGTCCCGGAGACCACGGCGCGGCGGTGGGCGGCGTCCTGGAGCTGGCCGGAGATCCGGTCCACCCGGCCCACCTCCCGCTGCACGCCGCCGGCGGTGCGGATCGAGCCCGCGGCCGTCACGGTGTCCGCCACGTAGCCGGCCATCTTGCCGCGCACCCGGCGCACCGCCACGGCGCGCCGGAAGAACACGCGGGACAGCGCCCACAGGGCGGTGAAGAACACGCCCAGGGTGACCACGACGACGAGCCCGAGGGTGGGCAGCAGCACGAACAGGCCGATCACGATGCCCACGATCAGCGGCACGCCCACCACGATCGGGCTGATCCCGAGGGCGATCCAGTTCTTCACCGCGGTGAGGTCGTTCGTGGTGCGGGCGATCGTGCTGCCCAGGTTGAGCGACTTCTCCGGGACGAGGGCGCTGGTCACCAGCAGCCGACGGGTCTCCCGGACGTAGTCCTGGCCCAGGTCCTCGGCGGCGACCCGCTCGAGGATCCGGGCCCCGCCCACGAGCAGGGCGGCCACGAGCAGGGCCGCGGCCAGGCCCCACGCGCCCGCACCGGCCGTCAGCAGCCGCGGGGTGAGCACGGCCACCGCCACGGACAGCGCCGCCTGCAGCAGGCCGAGGCCGGCGAGCCCCAGCAGCAGCAGCCTGCGGCCGCCGACGAACAGTGCGGGCATCGAGGGGTTCACGCGCCCACGGTCTCCGCGTCCAGGCCGAGCGTGCGCAGGGCCACGTCGGCCTCGCACAGGTCGTAGGTGGGGATGACGGGCACGTCCACCACGGCGGAGGCCTCGCGGGCGATCAGCGGGGCGGAGGTGAGCAGGCCGGAGACGGCCACGAGCGGCAGGCCGGCCCGCTGGAGCAGGCCCACGCCGGCGGCCGCGGAGAGCGCCTCGCCGCAGGCGAAGAGCACCTTGTCCGCGAGCTCGCCGAACTCGGGGTCGGCCACGAGGGCGGCGGTCTCGCCCTGGTAGATGCCGTCGGCGATCTCGATGACGACGACGTCGGGGTCGCCCTGGGAGAGCACGGAGGTGATGGAGAACATGATGTCCTTGATGCACTCGAAGGACAGCCGGAAGGTGGAGGGCAGGCCGAAGTCGGTGAAGTCCACGACCTTCTCGGCGCCGGCGTCGCGGAACAGGCCGGCGTCATTGCCCGCGCCGGTGCCGGTCGCCTTGCCGGCGTGGACGGTCAGGCCGGCGTTGACCAGGCCGTTGACGAGGCAGCCCACGGTGGTGGACTTGCCGGAGTTCATGGAGGAGCCGAAGACGACCACCACGGTGGGGCCGTCCTCGCCCAGGGTCTCGCGGGCCTGCTCCCACGGGGTGATCTCGTGCGGGGCCGTGTCGGAGAGGGAGACGACCTCGCCGCCGCGGGTGATGAGCCCCAGCGGCTCGAGGACCGTGGCGGGGTCGATGTTCTCGTGCTTCTCGATCACGCGGGAGGCCATGCCGCCGGCGGCCACGAGGTTCGTGTAGTTCAGGTTGCGGGGGACCTCGGCGAGGAACTGGTCCGGGGCGTAGCGGTCGCCGTAGGCCACGATCACCTCGTCGCCCATGAAGAGGTTGCGGCGGCGGGAGTTGTAGGACTCGAGCCGCTTGTGCTGGCCGATCGTCGCGATGCGGGCCAGGACCAGGTCGCCGGCCTTCGGGGTGACGCCGCGGCCGCGGCGCAGGCCGTAGCCCTGGTGCTCCTCGCCGCGGGCCCGCTGGCGGAACGCCCGGGCGGTGTACGAGGTCTTGGCCCGGCGCAGGCGGCGGGGGCTGAGCTCCACGTCCTCCACGCCGTCCACGGAGTGGCCCTCGGCGGGGTGGTCGGAGAGGTGGCGGTACTTTTTCTCCAGCTCGAAGCTGAGCGAGGCGATCAGGTCGGCGGTCTCGGTCTGCATGGTCTCTCCTGACGTCCGGTGAGGACGGTGTCCGGTGACGGCGCGGAGGCGGTGACGAGCATCCCTCCCTGCCGGTCGTCGGGATCCCCCCGCCGACGTCGTCGATCTCACCAACGTTTCGTGAAGCGCGGATGAGAGCCGGGTGGCGCCCCGGCGGCGGGCCGGGCGACGCGCGGCGCGGCCGCTGCGGTGCAGGGGCGCCGCGGCGGGGCTCACTTGGCGTCCGCGTAGGAGTCCAGGGACGCCACGGTGAGCGGGAAGTCCACGGGGGCGGCGCCGAACAGCAGGCGGCCGGCGGCGCTCGCGGCCTCGGCGACGACGCCGCGCACCGCCTCCGCCTCCGGCGCCGGGCCGTGGAGCACCACCTCGTCGTGCACGAAGAACACCAGCTCGGTCCGCAGCCCGGCCGCACGCAGGCGACGGCGGATCTCACCCATCCAGCACAGCGCCCACTCGGCCGCGGTGCCCTGCACCACGAAGTTGCGGGTGAAGCGCCCCTGCGAGCGCCGCCGTCGCCGGGCCGCGGACTCCGCGGCTTGGGTGCCGACGTCCGCCACGGAGTCCAGCCACGCCTGCTCGGGGGCGGGGGACCAGCGGCCCAGCCAGGTGGCCACCTGCCCGCCGGCCTCACCCACCGAGGCGGCCCGCTCGAGCAGGCCGATCGCCCGCGGGTAGAGCCGGCGCAGGTGAGGCATGAGGGCGGCGGAGTCGCCGGTGGTGGAGCCGTACATGGCCCCGAGCAGGGCCACCTTGGCCCGGCCGCGGTCGGCCAGCGCGGTGCCGGCGGCGCGGCCCTGCTCGGCGACCTCGCGGTACAGGTCGGGCGTGGTCCCGGCATGGGCCAGCGCCTCGTCGGCGGCCATGGCGGCGAGGATGCGCGGCTCCACCTGGGAGGCATCCGCCACGGTGAGCAGCCAGCCGGGGTCGGCCCGGACGGCGTCGCGCACCCCGGCGGGGATCTGCATGGCCCCCCCGCCGTGGGCGGCCCACCGCCCGGTGACCACGCCGCCCACCAGGTAGGCGGCGTGGAACCGGCCGTCGTCGCCGATCCACTGGTCCAGCCACAGCCAGCCGTTGGCCGTCCACAGCCGGGCCAGGGCCTTGTACTCCAGCAGCGGCGCGAGCAGCGCGGCCCGCGCGTCCTTCTCCGCCCCGCCCGCCTCGATCCAGTGCTTGAGGTCCCACTGCCGAGTGGACTCCACGGCCACGCCCGCCGTCTGCAGCGCCCGAAGCAGGCTCGGCTGCGAGTCGGGGCTCAGACCGGGGGAGCCCAGGACGTCGGCGATGCGTTCGGCCAGGGCCTGCAGGCGGGCGGGGCGCTCGCCCTGTGCAGGCCGGGGGCCGAGCTGCTCGGTGAGGAGCGCCTCGTGCACGCCCCGGTCCCATGGCAGACCCGCCGCCCGGATCTCAGCGGCCACGAGTGCACCCTGCGACTCCGCCGCCGCGAGCAGCCGCAGCCGGTGCGGGTGGGCCGAGCCCTCGACGGCGGTCCGCTGCGCGGCCAGCTCGGCCGCGAGCACGGTGACGTCCGGGGCGGAGCCGGTCTCGTCCGGCAGGTCGAAGAAGGACTCCTGACCGGCGGGCACCCGCGCGGGGCGCTCGGGCTCCGTGGGGTCGGCGACCTCGAGCTGCGCCACGGGCGTGTAACGCACCCCGCTGCCCGGCGCCGTCGCCGCGTGCCGCAGGATCCGCTGGACGAGGGCCACGTCCCAGCACCGATCCACCCGCACCCCCGCCGCCAGCCAGGCGGCGTACTCCGTCCCGACGTCGGCGAGCACCCAGCGGACCGTGCTCGGGTCCACGCCCAAGCGGGCGGGCAGACCGGCCACGAGTCCGGCCACGGACCCGGCGGGGCAGGATCCCAGGGGGGTGGCGTCGTCCCCGTTTACGGCCCACCAGGCGCCGGGGCTGCCGACGGAGGCGGGGGCGGGGCCCAGGACGACGAACATGTCCCTCATTCTGCCCCGCCGCCTCACCGTGGGCGGGGCGAGGGGCTGTGAGACTTGCACGCCCGCCGAGCGAAGAACAGACTGTGCGGACGCACCGGCGCGCAGCGGGCCGTCGGGCGCCACCCAGAGAGGACCCACCATGACAGCGACCCGGTCCGGCGGCGCCGCGACGTCTCGCCTCAACGCCAAGGTGGTCGGCATCTCGGTCGCCGCCGCGCTCGGCGGTTTCCTGTTCGGCTTCGACACCTCTGTCATCAACGGCGCCGTGGACGCCCTCGCCGGAGAGTTCGGCCTCGGCCCCGGTCTCACGGGCTTCACCGTCTCCTCGGCGCTGATCGGCTGCGCACTCGGCGCCTGGTTCGCCGGGCCGATCGCCAACCGCCGCGGCCGCGTGCCCGTGATGGTGATCGCCGCGATCCTGTTCCTGGTCTCCGCCATCGGCTCGGGCCTGGCGTTCGGCGTGGTCGACCTGATCTTCTGGCGCATGGTCGGCGGCCTGGGCGTGGGCGCCGCGTCCGTGATCGCTCCGGCGTACATCGCGGAGGTCAGCCCCTCCCATGTGCGCGGGCGCCTCGGCTCGCTCCAGCAGCTGGCGATCGTCCTCGGCATCTTCGCCGCGCTGCTCTCGGACGCGCTCTTCGCGACGGTGGCCGGGGGAGCGGCGCAGCCGTTCTGGCTCGGTGTCGACGCCTGGCGTTGGATGTTCCTGGCCGAGGCCGTCCCGGCGGTGCTGTACGGCCTGTTCGCCCTGAAGCTGCCGGAGTCCCCGCGCTACCTGGTCGCCCGCGGTCGCACGGACGAGGCGGCCGAGGTCCTGCACGAGTTCACCGGCGTGGACCGGGTGAACCTGATGATCGAGGACATCCGGCGCTCGCTGGACTCGGAGCACCGCGAGTCGTTGGCGGACCTGCGCGGGCCGTCGGCGGGCCTGCAGCCGATCGTGTGGATCGGCATCCTGCTCTCAGTCTTCCAGCAGGCCGTGGGCATCAACGTGATCTTCTACTACTCCACCACCCTGTGGCGCTCGGTGGGCTTCGGGGAGTCGGACGCACTCACGGTCACCGTGATCACCTCGGTCACGAACATCGCCGTCACCTTCATCGCGATCGCCCTGGTGGACCGCGTCGGCCGTCGCCCCATGCTGATCGCCGGCTCCGCCGGCATGGCGGTCAGCCTCGGCCTGATGGCACTGGCCTTCTCCTTCGCGGAGACCGGCGGCGCCGAGTCCGTGTCCCTGCCGCAGCCGTGGTCCACGGTGGCGCTGGTGGCCGCGAACGCCTTTGTGGTGTTCTTCGGAGCCACCTGGGGTCCGCTGGTCTGGGTGCTGCTGGGCGAGATGTTCCCGAACCGCATCCGCGCCGGCGCGCTCGCCGTGGCCGCCGCCGCGCAGTGGGCGGCGAACTTCACCGTCTCCACCACGTTCCCGTGGCTGGCGGACATCGGCCTGACCCTCGCCTACGGTCTGTACGCGATCATGGCGGCGCTGTCCCTGGCCTTCGTGGCGGCCTTCGTCCCCGAGACCAAGGGCAAGACGCTTGAGGAGATGAGCGACGTCGTCGTGCGCTCCCCGGGGCAGCGGCGCGCGGTGCGCGCCGAGGCCGAGCGGGACCTGCGCGGCTGACACCGCCCGTCCCGACGACGGCCCCCTCCCGGAGCTTCTGACAGGGAGGGGGCCGTGGTGTGTGCGGGGCGGGTCAGCCGGCGTCGGTGCCGGTGGCGGCCTCCTCGTCGTCGAGGCGCTCCAGGCCCTCGTCCTCGGAGTCCTCGATGAGACGGTCTCCGGCGATCTTGTCGACGATCATCGCGATGGCGGCGTCGCCGGTCACGTTGGTGGCGGTGCCGAAGGAGTCGATGGCGATGTACGTGGCGACCATGAGCGCGACCTGCGGCTCGGTGAAGCCGAGCATCGAGGACAGCAGGCCCGAGGCCGCCACGATCGCGCCGCCGGGCACGCCGGGCGCCGCGACCATGGTGACGCCCAGCATGAAGATGAAGCCCACGAACACCGGGACGTCGATCGACTGGCCCGAGAGGAACAGCACCGCGATGGAGAACGAGACGATCTTCACCGTGGAGCCGGCCAGGTGGATCGTCGCACACAGCGGCACGACGAACGAGGCGATCGGCCGGCGCACGCCGAGCAGCAGGGTCTGGCGCAGGGTCACCGGGATGGTCGCCGCCGAGGACGAGGTGCCCAGGGCCGTCGCGTAGGCCGGCAGCATCGTCTTCAGGGCCGTGAACGGGTTGCGCCTCGCGATCGCGCCCGCGACGACGTACTGGACGAGCAGCAGCACCACGGTGAGGCCGAAGACCAGCAGGATCACGCCGAGGAACGTGGTGATGACCTTGAAGACCTCGCCGGCGGCGGTCATGTTCAGGAACACGCCGAAGATGTAGACGGGCAGCAGAGGCACGACCAGGCCCATGACGACCCGCTCGATGATCGATCGCAGCTGGTCGAAGCCCTCGTGCAGGGCACCGCGCGGCAGCATCGTCAGGCCGATGCCGAGCACGAACGCGAGCAGCAGGGCCGTCATCACGCCGAAGGGCGGGTCCATCTGCACCTCGAACAGCGGGCCGAGCAGCGCGTCCTCAGGGTTGGCCATCGCCTCGAAGGACCCGGGCGTGAGGATCAGCGGGAAGACGAGCAGGCAGACCAGCAGGGCGCCGAAGCCGCCGAACAGGGTGGAGCCGTAGGCGATGCCGCCGGTCAGGGCCAGCAGCTTCCCCGCGCCCCGGCCGATGTCGCCGATGGCGGGGGCGACGAGCGCGAGGATCAGCACCGGGACGATGAAGCCCAGGAAGTTCGAGAACAGCCCGTTGAAGGTGGCGAAGGCCTGCACGAGCCAGGTCGGCGCGACCAGGCCGACGAGGACGCCGGCCACGATCGCGAGGAGGATGCGGGGCAGCAGGCCGACGCGGCGGCGCCGGGAGGACTCGGAGACGGCGCCCTGCGGGGCGCGATCGGACGGCGCGGCGGCGCCGGAGGAGGCGTGTGACATGGCGGACACGCTAGCGCAGGCCGCCCTGCCCGTCGCCCGGTCGGTAGGCCATCCGCGGCGGCGTCGACGACCCCCGTCGTGGTGCAGAACACAGTGAGCGCCACCGTCTCGGGTAGCGTGCAAGAGCACCCCCGCCCCACCCGGACCGAAGGAGACGACGATGACGGTCCCGCCCCGCCCCGCAGACGCCCGGGCCGCCCAGGGGTGCGCTGCCGGCGTGGAGGCCGCATGAGCGAGTTCCTCGCCTCACGCTGGCCGGACATCCTCTTCCGGGCGTGGCAGCACGGGTGGCTCGTGCTGCAGGCGCTGGCCATCGCCACCGTCCTCGCCATCGCGCTGGCCGTGATCGCCACGCGGATCAAGGCCCTGACCCCGATCGCGAACGCTCTCACGGCCGTCGGGCTGACCCTGCCCTCCTTCGCGCTCATCGGCGTCCTGATCCCCCTGGTGGGCATCGGGACCGTCCCCGCCGTCGTGGTGGTGGTCTTCTATGCCCTGCTGCCCATCCTCCGCAACGCGCTCGTGGGTCTGCGCGGCGTGGACCCGGAGGTGCTGGAGGCCGCCCGGGGGATGGGCATGGGGCCGGTGGCGCTGTTCACCCGGGTGCGTCTGCCGCTGGCCTGGCCCGTGATCCTCACCGGCATCCGGGTCGCCGGCCAGCTCGGCATGGGCGTGGCCGCGGTCGCGGCCTACGTCCTGGGGCCCGGACTGGGCTCGTACATCTTCACGGGGCTGGTCTCCCTGGGCGGCGCCAACGCGTTGAACTACGCCCTCGTGGGCACCCTCGGCATCGTCGTCGTCGCCCTCGTCCTGGACGGGCTGCTCGTGCTGCTCGGCCGGCTCACCATCTCGAAGGGACTGCGCGCATGAGCACCGACCGTGACGCCGGGGCCGAGATCCGTCTCGAGTCCCTGACGAAGCACTATCCGGGGCAGGACCGTCCCGCCGTGGACGCCCTGGACCTCCTCATCCCCGCGGGGGAGACCGTGGTGTTCGTCGGCCCGTCCGGCTGCGGCAAGACCACCTCACTGAAGATGATCAACCGCCTCATCGAGCCCACCTCCGGGCGGATCCTGATCGGTGGGGAGGACATCACACGCCGTGACCCCACCCGGCTGCGTCGCCAGATCGGCTACGTCGTGCAGGGTGGCGGGATGATGCCCCACCTGTCCGTCGCCGAGAACGTCGGCCTGGTGCCGCGCCTGCTCAAGTGGGACCGCCGGCGCATCGCCGACCGCGTGGACGAGCTGCTCGACCTCGTCGGCCTGGACCCGGCGATCTATCGAGACCGGTTCCCGCGCGAGCTGTCCGGCGGACAGCAGCAGCGCGTCGGCGTGGGCCGGGGCCTCGCGGCGGATCCTCCCGTGCTGCTCATGGACGAGCCCTTCGGCGCCGTGGACCCCCTCACCCGCCAGCGCCTGCAGCAGGAGATGCTCGACATCCAGGCCAGGGTGGGCAAGACCATCGTGATGGTCACCCACGACGTGGACGAGGCCGTGCTCCTGGGCGACCGGATCCTGGTGCTCGAACCCGGTGCGCACGTGGCCCAGTACGCCACCCCCGAAGAGGTCCTGGCGCGGCCGGCCACCGAGTTCGTGGCCGACTTCGTGGGGTCGGGGGCGGGGCTCAAGCGGCTGGGGCTGCGGTCGGTCGACACGCTGCCGCTGCGCCCGATCGCACACCACCCGACGGGCACGCTGCCGGGCGGGCCCGTGCTCGACGCGGCCACCCCGATCAGCGAGGCCCTCGCGGCGCTGGTCACGGCCCCGACGGAGGAGATCGCCGTGGTCCGTGATGGCACGGTCATCGGTCTGCTCGACTATCCGACACTGCGCGCGCACGCCCGCGCCGGCGACGAGCAGGCTCGGCCATGATCGCCCGGCTGCGTGCGGCCTCCGCCGAGGACCGCCTGCTCCTGATCGGCCTGCCCCTGCTGGTGGCCGCCCTGCTGATCGGGTGGACCGTCTGGGTGCGCGGAGCCGCCCTCGACGACGTCGAGGCCCGGCTGCTGACCTGGCCCACCGTCCTGCGCCTCACCGCCGAGCACCTGGCCCTCGTCGGCGTGTCCACCGTTCTGGTCGTGGCGACGGCCATCCCGCTCGGCGTGCTGCTGAGCCGCCCCGCCGCCCGGCGGTTCACCCCCGTCGCCATGGGGCTGGCCAACGCCGGCCAGGCCGCTCCCGTGATCGGTGTGATCGTCCTGCTCGCCATGGCGTGGGGGTTCGGCTTCCGGGTCGCCGTCCTGGCCCTGTCCCTCTACGCGTTCCTGCCCGTGCTGGCCAACACCCTGGCCGGGCTGCGGGGCGTCGACCCCACCGTCGTCGAGGCGGCCCGCGGCATGGGCATGTCGCCGCTGCAGACCCTGCTCCGGGTGGAGCTGCCCTTGGCCCTGCCCGTGATCATGGCGGGTCTGCGGACCGCCCTGGTGCTGCTGGTGGGCACCGGGGCGTTCGCGACGTTCATCGACGCCGGCGGCCTCGGCCTGCTCATCCAGACCGGGATCGTCCTGTTCCGTTTCCCGCTGCTCGTCTCGGGGGCGATCCTCGTGGCCGCCCTCGCCCTGATGATCGAGTGGATCGGCCGCCTCGTCGAGACGCTGGCCACCCCGAGGGGGCTCGCATGACCACCCCGCGTGCGACCCTCCCCTCCCGCCGCCGCGGCCGGACCCCCGCTCGCGTCGCGCTCGCCGCGCTCGGCCTGGCGGCATCCCTCGTCCTGTCCGGGTGCGGGCTGAGCACCGCCGGCGGCTACCTGCCCTCGGGCACGCCCGCCGGCGACGTCGCCGGGATCGACCTCGAGGGCGCCCACGTGGCGGTGGGCTCCAAGAACTTCAACGAGGGCGTCGTGCTCGGCAAGATCACCGCGATCCTGCTGCGCTCCGCGGGGGCCGACGTCGAGGATCTGACCAACATGCCGGGTTCGCTCAGTGCGCGCCAGGCCCAGGTCGCCGGCGTCGTGGACGTCGAGTGGGACTACACGGGGACGGCCTGGATCACGTACCTGGGCCACACCGATCCGATCCCGGACGCCCAGGCGCAGTGGGCCGCGGTCCGGGACGAGGACGCGCAGCAGGGTCTGGTGTGGCTGCCGCCGGCCGAACTCGACAACACCTACACCTTCTCCGTGCGTCAGGACCGGGCGGAGGAGCTCGGCCTGGAGACGCTCGCGGACATCAAGGACCTCCCCACCCAGGAGCAGTCCTTCTGCGTGAGCGCCGAGTTCGCCGCCCGCAACGACGGGTTCCTTCCCATGCTCGAGGCCTACGGGATCGAACGGCCCACCGGATCCCGGCTGCGCCAGATGGACATCGGGGCGGTGTTCGCCGCGGTGGCGGACGGGTCGTGCACCTTCGGGGAGGCGTACTCCACGGACGGGCGGATCGCCGCACTGGACCTGACGACCCTGCAGGACCCGCTGAGCTTCTTCCCGAAGTACAACGCGGCCCCCATCGTGCGCGAGGAGGTCCTGGCCGAGCACCCCGAGATCGCCGACCTGCTGGCGCCCGTGACCGCGCGCCTGGACAACGCGACGGCCGCGCGCCTGAACGCCCGGGTGGACGTCGACGGCGAGGAGCCCACCCAGGTCGCGTGGGACTGGCTCCGCGAGGAGGGCCTGATCACCGACTGACGGTCCACCGAAGCCGCCGACGCCGTCCAGCGGATTCGGGCCGAACGAGCCGGCGTTGATGGGGCCGGCCACGAACTCCCAGAAAGGCTCGAAGTCGGTGAACGCCGCGCGGTCGGGGGAGCAGTGGTGCGCCGCGCAGTCGTGGACGTCGCCGGTGAGGAACACGACGTTCTTCACGCCGTGGTCCGTGATCGCCTTCACGAGGCGGGCGATCTCCAGCTCGCGGCCCAGCGGGGTGCCGTCGTCGCCGTGGGACAGGGACTCCTGCCCCGTGGCGTCGGGCTGACCCCCGGGTGAACGTCCGACGCCGGCCCCCCGGCGACATCGGGGTCGACCGGCCCGGGGCCGCTCAGCGCAGGGCGGTGACCGTCCGGACGGCGTCGACGATCGCGTCCGCGGCGGCGTCGAGCAGCGGGGCGTCGGCGTCCGGGCCGAACGTGCAGCGCAGGGCCGTGCGGGCCTCGTCCTCGCTGAGGCCCAGCGCGAGCAGGGCCGGGGACGGCTCGGCGTCGTGGGCCGAGCACGCGGACCCCGCCGAGGCCAGCACGCCCCGGCGGGCCGCCTCCTCCAGCACCGACTCGCCGTTCACGCCGGGCAGCACGAACGAGGCGTGACGCGGCAGCCGCCGCGCGGGATGGCCGGTCAGCCGCGCGTCGGGCACGAACTCCCGGACGCCGTCGAGCACGCGCGCCGCGAACCGGTCCCGCAGCCCGGACCACGCGTCCACGGCCGCGGTGCGCTCCGCCTCGGCCTCCTCGAAGGCGGCCGCGAACCCGGCCGCGCCGGCCACGTTCTGCGTCCCGGACCGCCGGCCCCGCTCCTGGCCGCCGCCGGGCACGAGCGGTTCCAGGGCGTGACCCGAGCGCACCCACAGCGCACCGACCCCCTTGGGCCCGCCCACTTTGTGCCCGGACAGCGCCACCAGGTCGGCCCCGAGGGCGCGCACGTCCACCGGGATCTGCCCCGCGGCCTGCACCGCGTCCACGTGCAGCGGCACGCCCGCCTCCCGGGCGACGGCGGCCAGCTCGGCCACCGGCTGCACCGTGCCCACCTCGTTGTGGGCCAGGTGCACGCTGACCAGCGCGGTGTCCGGGCGCAGGCGGGCGGCGAGGTCGTCCGCGGAGGTCAGCCCGTCACGGTTCAGCGCGAGGTGCTCGACCTCGACGCCGTGCAGCCGGGCCAGCTGGTCACAGGACTGCCGCACCGCGCTGTGCTCGATCCCCGTCGTCAGCACGTGGCCCGCCGGGCGCCCGGCGAGGATCCGGGCGCGCACCGTGCCGAGCACGGCGAGCGCGTCGGCCTCCGTGCCGCCCGAGGTGAACACGACCTGCCCGGCCCGGGCGCCGATCGCGCGGGCCACCCGCGCGCGGGCGTCCTCGAGCAGGGCCGCCGCCGCCCGGCCGGCCTCGTGCGCCGAGGACGGGTTGCCGTAGACGCCGGTGAGTGCGGGCCACATCGCCTCGAGCGCGCTGCGCCGGACGGGCGCGGTGGCCGCGTGGTCCAGGTCGAGGGTGGTGCTCATCGGCGCGGCGAGACCTCCTCGACCACGGCGTCGAGGCCGAGGTCCAGGGCGCGGACGCTGTGCGTCAGCGCGCCCACGGACACCACGTCCACGCCCGTGGCCGCGATCTCCCCGATGGTCTCCAGGCTCACCCCGCCGGAGGCCTCGACGACGGCGCGCCCGGCCACCAGCTCCACCCCGGCCCGCAGGTCGGCGAGGGAGAAGTTGTCCAGCATCACCGTGCCCACGCCGGCGGCGAGCACGGCGGGCAGCTGGTCGAGCCGGTCCACCTCGACCTCCACGTGGACCGTGTGGGGCAGGCGGGCCAGGCCGGCGCGCAGCGCCCGCGTGAGCTCCTCGCCCGGGGCGTCCTCGCCGCCGAAGCCGAGGGCCGCCAGGTGGTTGTCCTTGAGCATCACGGCGTCGGAGAGGCCGTGGCGGTGGTTGTGGCCGCCCCCGTCCCGCACGGCCTGACGCTCCAGCACGCGCAGGCCCGGGGTGGTCTTGCGGGTGTCCGCCACGCGGGCGTGGCCGCCCCCGGCGCGCACCGCGACCACGTGGGCCGCCGTCGCCGTGGCGATCCCGGACATGCGCTGGGCGAGGTTGAGCGCCACGCGCTCGGCGCGCAGCACCGAGCGGGCGGGGCCCGCCACCTCGGCGACGACGGCGCCGTGGGCGAGCGCGGCGCCGTCGGGCAGGTGCAGGGTCACCTCCGTGGCGGGATCCACGAGCCGGAACGCGGCCTCGAGGGCGGCGGTGCCGGAGAGCACGCCGGCCTCGCGGGCCACGACGCGCGCCGTGATGCGCGCGTCCGCGGGCACGAAGGCCTCGGAGGAGACGTCGCCCCAGGGCGCGTCCTCGGCCAGGGCCGCGGCCACGATCCGCTCCACGTCCGCGATCGGCACCGGCGTCGGCCCCCACGCGCCGCCCGTGCCCGCGCTCACGCGCCGGCCCCCTGCGCGACGGACTGCCGGGGCGCCACCGCGAGCATGCGCTCGAGGGCGGCGCGGGCCGGGTCGGCCACCGCGTCCGGCACGGTGATCCGGTTGACCACGCGGCCGGCCACGAGCTCCTCGAGCACCCACGCGAGGTAGCCCGGGTGGATGCGGTACATGGTGGAGCAAGGGCAGATCACCGGGTCGAGGCAGAAGATCGTGTGCTCCGGGTGCTGGGCGGCCAGGCGCTGCACGAGGTTGATCTCGGTGCCGATCGCGAAGGTGGAGCCGGCCGGGGCGGCCTGGATGGCCTTGACGATGTGGTCGGTGGAGCCGGACTCATCCGCGGCCTCGACCACGGGCAGCGGGCACTCGGGGTGCACGATCACCCGCACGTCCGGATGCTCGGCGCGGGCCTGCTCGATCTGGGCCACCGTGAACCGGCGGTGCACGGAGCAGAAGCCGTGCCAGAGCAGGACCCGGGCGTCCCGCAGCGTCTCCTCGGTGTTGCCGCCCAGGGGCAGGCGGGGGTTCCACATCGGCATCCGCTCCAGCTCGATCCCCATCGCCCGGCCCGTGTTGCGGCCGAGGTGCTGGTCCGGGAAGAAGAGCACCCGCTGGGCGCGCTCGAAGGCCCACTCGAGCACGTCGGAGGCGTTGGACGAGGTGCACACGATGCCCCCGCGCTCGCCCACGAAGCCCTTGAGGGCGGCGGAGCAGTTCATGTAGGTCACCGGCAGCAGCGGCACCCGGCCGTCCGCGTCCGGCTCGGTGCCGTACACCTCCTCGAGCTGCTCCCACGCGTCCTGGACGGAGTCGAGGTCCGCCATGTCCGCCATGGAGCAGCCGGCGGCGAGGTTCGGCAGGATCACGGCCTGCTCCGGGGTGGAGAGCAGGTCCGCGGTCTCGGCCATGAAGTGCACGCCGCAGAACACGATGGCCTCGGCCTCGGGGCGGCCCTGGGAGGCGCGCGCCAGCTGGAACGAGTCGCCCACGAAGTCGGCGTGCCGGACCACCTCGTCGCGCTGGTAGAAGTGGCCGAGCACCACGGCGCGATCGCCGAGGGCGGCCTTGGCCGCGGCGATGCGCGCGTGCAGCTCCTCGTCCGAGGCCTGCTGGTACTCCTCGGGGATGCGGCCCTGCACGGGGGCGTCCGCCGGGATGGCGTCGTCCTGGGAGGCGCCGGGGCCGTAGGCGGGCAGGCCGGCATCGAAGGCCCAGGGGCCCGTGGTCAGGTCGGACGAGCAGGCGGAGCCGCGGGCGGGGTCGCGGGCGACGAGGGTGAGGGTGCGGGCCACCGAGGCGGTGGTCTCGGGCGTGGCGGTCATGAGAGGTCTCCTGGATCGTCAGGGGCGGCCGGCGACGGGGCGTCGTCGGCGGGTCGGTAGCGGTAGAGCTTGGGCGGGCGGTGCCGGGTGCCGGCGCGGACCTCGCCGGTCTCCTCGAGCACCCCGGTGGCGAGGGTGGCCCGGCGGAAGTTGGCGGCGTCGAGGGCGCGGCCGAGGACGGCCTCGTGCACGGCGCGCAGCTCGGCGAGCGTGAAGGAGGGGCCGAGCAGGGCGTGCGCGACGCCGGCCCGCGGCAGGTCCGCGCGCAGGCGCGCCACGGCCGCGGTCAGGATCTCGGCATGGTCGAACGCCATCGCGGGGGGCGCGTCGGCGCGCTGCCAGCGCACGTGGACGCCGGCGGGCAGCCCCGCGA
>NZ_JANQCJ010000120.1:0-6845 GCF_024723355.1 Micrococcus sp. HG099
CCCTCTCGCCGCGACGGCGGACCCGCGAGCGGGCGCGCCCCCCGGGAGGGTGCGCGCCCGTCGTCGCGGGGCCGGTCCGCCGGCGATCCGGCGTCCGGCGAGGGCCGCCGGTCAGGCGACGGCGGAGGCCAGCTTCGCGAGCGACTCCTCCATCTGCTCCTCGGAGACCATCGGGAAGAGGTTCTTCTCCAGCAGCTCCGGGTCGGTCACGGCGGTCCAGTCGTAGGTGAGGGACACGTCCGTGCTGCCGGAGCCGTTGTCCTCGAGCCGGTAGACCCACTGCCAGCCCTTGGGCTCGGTGCCGGCGGGGGCGGTCTTCCAGCCGACCAGCTTGTTCGGGTCGTAGGCGACCACGTGGTTCTCGGTCTGGTAGTCGCCACCCATGTGCTCCGCGTGCATGTTCATGGTGAACACGTCGCCGACCTTCTGGATGCGCTGGGTCTTGTCGTCCGACTGCACCATGCCCGAGCCGTCGAACTTCGCGTGGTTCGCGGGCAGGGTCAGGAAGTCGAACACGTCCTTGGCGGACGCGTCGATGGTCCGGGTGACGGTCTGCTGGGTCTCACCGTGGGCGGTCTTGTTCATCTCGGTCATGGGATCAACCTAGGCGCGGGGCCGGGGCGGGCGACAAGGTCTGAGGCTCAGTCCGGCACGTTGCGGCCACGACGGAACGCGGACACGCTGCGGTGGCCGGCCACGTTGAACCGCCACGGGAAGCGCACGGAGCCGCCCTCCCCTGAGACGCCGACGCGCGGGCCCGTCACGACCTCGATCGGCGGCTCGGCCGGATCGCGGGACGCGGGCGGGGCCAGGAGGAAGCGGGCGGGCGCGGCGAGGCGGGCCGGGGTGCCGCCGTCGTCGGCCACCTCCGGCGGCGCGGCGACGATCTCCACGGGCGCGTGGCCCATCTCCAGGGTGATGCCGAGGCCCTGGCCGAGGTTGCCCGGCCCGGAGAGCAGCTTGAGGCCGGTGTCCCGGCCACGGCGGGCCACCGCGAGGTCCCCACCCGCGAGCACCTCGGCCGCACGCAGCAGCACACCGCCGGCCTCCCCCTCGGGGTGGCCCACCAGGTTCAGGCAGCGGTGGATGCCGTAGTTCAGGTACACGTACGTGCGCCGCGGCGGCCCGAACAGCGCGGCATTGCGCTCGGTGCGACCGCGGAACGAGTGGGCGCCGGGGTCCGCGCCCGCGTCCCCGTACGCCTCGGTCTCGGTCAGCCGCACGGTGACGGCGCCGTCCGGGGCGACGACGGTCAGCCGGCACCCCAGCAGCGTCGCGGCGAGCGCGGGCGAGGGGCCGTCGAAGGCCGCGGCGAGACGCTCCGGGGTCACGGCAGCGGGCCGGCGGCGGGCAGGACCCGGTTGTCGATGAGGCGGACCGGCGGCACATGCGCGGCCACGAGTGCCAGGGCGTCCCGGCGTAGGGGCTGGCACAGCAGCTCGGCGCCGAGCTCCTCCAGCGTCTCCCGGTCCACCACCACGAGGTGGTCCAGCGTGACGCCCGGCTCGGCGGCCACCTCCTCGCGGGCGGCCTGCACGTCCAGGACGCGGCCGGCGACGGCGGCCTCCTCGAGGCGCGTGAGGGCGCGGTTGAGCACCAGCGCGGCGTGCAGGCCGGCCTCGTCCAGGCGCGTGTTGCGGCTGGACAGGGCCAGCCCCTCGGGCGAGCGGACGATCGGCACCGCCCGCACGTCCACGGCCACGTCCAAGTCGTGCGCCAGGCGGCGCAGCACGGCCAGCTGCTGGGCGTCCTTCTGCCCGAAGTAGCTGCGCAGCACGGCGGGGGCGGGCGGCATCGAGAGGTTCCAGAGCTTGGCCACCACGGTGCACACGCCGTCGAAGTGGCCGGGACGGGAGGCGCCCTCGAGCACCTCGCCCATGCGGCCGGCGCTCACCGAGACGATCGGGGCGACCGGGTGCCCCGGATACATCTCCTCCACGGACGGGGCGAACACCACGTCCACGCCCACGGCGCCCAGCAGGTCCAGGTCCGCCTCGAGTGTGCGCGGGTAGTGCTCCAGGTCCGCGCGGTCCCCGAACTGGAGCGGGTTCACGAAGATGCTCGCCGCCACCACGTCGTTCTCCGAGCGCGCCTGTCGGGCCAGCGCGGCGTGCCCGCCGTGCAGGGCGCCCATCGTGGGCACGAGGCCCACCGAGACCTCCTCACCGGGGTCCTCCCCCGCCGCCCCGTCCACCAGCTCGGCGACGGCGGCGCGGAAGTCCGCCTTCGTCGTCGTCAGGCGGGGGCGGGGGCCCGCGCCGGCCTCCGGCACCTGGTCCTCGAGGGTGAGGCCGGTGCGGGGCGGGACGGGGGTGCGGTCGGGGACGCGGTCGAGCGGGGTCACGGGCCGAGTCTAGGGGTCCGGGACGCGAGGGCACCCCGTGCACGCGTGCACGGGGCGCCCTCGGTCCGGTGGGGGATCAGCCGTCCTGGGCGGCGCCCTTGACCTGCTGGGCGGCGTCCTTCGACTCCGACTTCAGGTCCTGCGCCTTGTCCGCGCCGTCCGCCTTGACCTGGTCGACGGCCTCGGAGGCCGAGTCCTTCACGTGCTCGGCGGCCTCGCGGGCGGCGGGCTCGATGTCCTCCCGCAGCTGCTGGGCGACCTGCTTGGCCTCGTCCACCAGCGGGGCGGCCTGCTCCTTGAGGCCCTCGGCCGCACGCTGCTCCACGCGCGAGGCGGGGATCAGCGAGCTGACCAGCAGGCCCGCGCCGAAGGCGATGAGGCCGGCGGCCAGCGGGTTGCCGGCCGTGCGCCCGCGCAGCTGGGCCGGGGCCTGCTGCACGGCGTGCTGAGCGTCGTCGGCCCAGCCGGACACGCGGTCGCCCGCGTGGCCCATGGCGTCGCGGGCCTGGTCGGCGGCGCCGTGCATCGAGGCGCGGGCGTCGTCGGCCGCCGCGTGGGCGCGGTCGCCCATCGACGGCTGGCGACGGTGGTCCTCCGGGGAGCCCATGATGTTCTCCTTCACCGAGAGCAGTCCGTCCTTCATGCGGTTCGTCTGGCGGCTGACGGCCTTGGTGGGGCTGACCTTCTCGGCCAGCGCGTCCACGTCCTGACCCAGCTGGTGACGGGTGCGCTCGATCTCGGCGCGGATCTCGTCGGGGTTGTTGCTCGTGGTCATCGCGTCTCCTTCGCGGGGTTCAGGGTCTCGGGGATCTCCTGAAGCGTCTCCTGGGTCTGCGGCAGACCCTTGATCTTCTCGAGGTGCTTCTTGCCCATCAGGGCGAGCACCGCGGCGCACACGCCCCACAGGACGGCCACGATCAGCGCGGCCCACCCCAGGTGCATGGCGGAGCCCAGCGCCCACATCAGCGCCAGGGACAGGAACATCAGCAGGAAGAAGCCGCCCACGGCGGCGCCGGCCAGCAGGCCCGCCCCCGTGCCGGCCTTCTTCGCGGACTCCGTGGCCTCGGCCTTGGCCAGGGCGATCTCCTGGCTGACCAGCGTGGACAGCCGGGACGAGAGGCTCTTGAACATCTCGCCGAGGCTTTCGTGCTCGGCCCGGAACTCCGCCTGCGTGGGCGGCGGGGTGTGCGCGCCGGCGTGCGGCGTCGCGTCGCGGATCGGCTCGTAGGGCGTGCTCACGCGCGGCCCCCGGGCTGGGACTGGTCGAACGGACGCTCGGCGGTCAGGCCGTGCTGCTCCGGCGCCTCGACGCCGTACGGGGTCTCCCCCGGGGCGACGGCGCGGCGCGGGGCGCCGCCGGCCACGCGGCCGTCCGCGTTCTCCAGCGAGTCGCTGGAGTAGGCCGGGGCCTGGGACTGCAGGTGGTGCGGGGTCACGTCCGCGTGGACGGCCTCCGGGCGCACGCCCTCCCGACGACGGCCGGCGAGCTGGTCCCCGGAGTCCGGGCGGCCGGCGTCGCGCATGCCGCGGGTCAGGCGGCCGGCCACCAGGCCGGCGCCCAGGGCGATCGCCAGGAACGTGCCCGGACGGCGGGCCGCGAAGCCGCGCACGTCCTGCAGCAGCTCCTGCGGGGACGCGGTCTCGAGGCGCTGGGTGAGGGCCTCGGCGCGGTCCGCCACGGACGCGAAGCCCTGGCGCACCAGGTCGGTCTGGGGCTGCTCGCCGGAGACCACGCGGTGCAGGTCGTCCGTGTAGGTGCGGGCCTGGCCGGCCAGGCGCTCCTGCTGGGCGTGGGCCTGGGAGCTCATCTGCTCCTGGGCCTGGCCCGCCAGGGACTTCACCTGGTGCACGGCCTCGTCCTTGACGTGGCCGGCCTCCGCCTGGGCGGTGGAGGCCAGGTCCTGCGCCTTGGCCTTGGCGTCGTGGGCCACGGCCTGCGCCTGGCCCTGCGCCTCGCCGGCGGCCTGCTCGGCCTTGTCCTTCGCGGTGGACTCCTCGGCGGAGGAGCCGCGGTGGGCGTTCGACGGATTCGTCGTCATGCTGTGCCTTCCTCGTCTGCGTCGGCGGGCCCCTGGCGGCCGGCCCTTCTGGCCGTCCGCGTCGCCGGGGTCCACCGGGCTTGGGCGCCACCCTAAGCACGGGAACGCGCGCGGAGACAGGGCTGAGCGCCACTGCGTTCCCACCGACCCCCGCGCATCCATGCAGGTCACCGGCGGGTCGAGGACGACGACGGCGCCCCCCGGAAGCCGAGGGACGCCGTCGTGAGGTCAGGCCGGGCAGCGAGGTCAGGCCGGGTCCGGCGCGGTGAGGCCGAGCGTCTGCGGCGCGGTCGGCGCGCCCTTGCCGAGCACGTGCTCGCCCAGGAACCCGAGCACCACCTCGTACCAGACCTTCGCGTGCTGCGGCGCGAGGATCCAGTGGTTCTCGTGCGGGAAGTACAGGAACCGGTGGTCGGTGGTGCCGTCGGCCGCGGCGGGCCGCCCGGACTTCGCCAGCAGCTCCGACCACAGGCGCAGCCCCTCGCCGATCGGCACGCGGTAGTCCTTGTCGCCGTGGATCACGAGCACCGGGGAGACGATGTCCCCCACGAAGCGGTGCGGGGAGTTCGCCTCCTGCATCTCCTCGTCCATCTCGCGCGCCCAGTAGAAGGCGGCGTCCGTCGTCGGGCCGAAGCCGTCGAGCGCCCACAGCGAGGCATGCGTGACCACGGCCTTGAACCGGTCCGTGTGGCCGGCCACCCAGTTCGCCATGTACCCGCCGAACGAGCCGCCCATGGCGGCGGTGCGCTCGGCGTCGACGTCGTCCCGGGCCACGACGGCGTCCGTGAGCGCCATGAGGTCTGTGTAGGGCGCCTGGCCCCAGCGGCCCCAGCCTCGCTCGATGAACTCCTGCCCGTAGCCCGTGGACAGCGCAGGGTCCGGCAGCAGCACCGCGTAGCCGCGCGCGGCCATGATCCACGGGCTCCACCGCCAGCTCCACGCGTTCCACGAGCCGAGCGGCCCGCCGTGGATCCACAGCAGCAGCGGGTGGCCGCCGGCGGGGGCCTCGCCCTCGGGGAGCACGAGCCAGCCGCGCACCCGCGTGCCGTCCTCGGCCGTGGTCTCCACGTCCTCGAGGGCGCCGGGGACCACGGGACGCTCCACGGGGTTGGGCAGGCGCACGACGTCGCCGGTGGCCAGGTCGATCCGCGCGACCTCCGGCGGGAACAGGTAGGAGGAGCGCACGCCGTACGCGGTAGCGCCGTCCGGGGCGAGCACGGCGTCGCTCCACGCCTCGTCCTCGGCGGTCACCTGGGCGACCTCGCCGGTGGCGACGTCGATGCGGAACACGGGGCGGCGTCCGTCCGAGTCCGCGAGCGCGATCACCGCCGAGTCGTCCGGCAGCCAGGCGACGACGTCGGCCCACCGGTCCCAGTCGTGGGCCAGGGGCGTGGTCTCGCCCGTGGCGGTGTCCATGACGTACAGGCGCGGGTGCACGGCGGCGTGCGGGGTGGAGTCGGGGGTGCGGACGACGACGGCGCGCGAGCCGTCGTGGCTGACGGGGCCCACGTGGGCGTCCTCACCCGGGACGTCGTGGAGGACGCGGTGCTCGCCCGTGGCCAGGTCCACACGCACGATCGTGCCCTCGCGGACGTTGCCGAGCGCCTCCGCCGTGGCGGCCGTGGTCAGCAGGAACGAGCCGTCCGGGGACACCTGGGCGCCGATGCCGAATGCGTGCGCGCGGGGGAACCCGGAGACGTGGCGCAGGTGGTGCGGGACGTCGTCGGCCTCGGGGGCGAGGCCGGAGGCGGCGGTCGTGGCGGACGAGGAGGCGGGCGTCGAGGCGGAGGCGGCGGTCGAGGCGGAGCCGGCGGCGCCGTCGTCGTGCCCGGACTGCGGGGTCGACTCCGGATCCGCGGCGTCCGCGTCCGAGGCGGGCTCGCCCTGCGGATCCACGCCCTCCTCGAGGACGAACAGCTCGGGGCGGGCGGGGCCGAGGTCGTGGTCCCAGAAGCGCACCGGGTAGCCGGTGTGCAGGATCGCGTCCACGCCGGCGTCCTTGCGGGCCTTCGCGAGCGCGGCGTGCTCGGCCTCCGTGGACGCGCCGAGCAGGCGGTCCGCCGTCACGACCACGCGGTCCGCCGCCGACGCGCAGGCCACCGAGGCGACGCCGCCGGGGCGGGAGAGCAGCACGCGGGCCTCGCCGCCGCGGGCGGGCAGGGCCCACAGGGCGCTGCGCTTCTCCGCCTCCGCGTCCGCCGGATCGGGGCGGGCCGAGGTGAAGTACAGGGTGCCGTCCGCGGCGAACTGCGCGCCGGCCTCGCCTTCGCGGGAGCGGGTCAGGCGGTGGGCCGGCCGCTGCCCGGCGGGGTCGACCTCCCACAGGGCGGAGGCGTAGCCGGTGCCCTTCGCGTCGCGGGTGGCGACGGTGGTGACCAGGCGCGTGCCGTCCGGGCTGAGGGTGAGGCCGGAGACGCGGGGCAGGGCCGTGAAGGCGTCGAGGTCGTGGAAGGGGGTGGCGG
>NZ_JANQCJ010000121.1:0-6838 GCF_024723355.1 Micrococcus sp. HG099
GTGCCCAGGCGCACGGCCTCCGCCACGAGGTCCTCGAGGTCGGCCAGCCGGGGCAGGGAGTCGGGGGCGGTGTCGGCGTCGCGGAGGGTGTGCACCATGGTCTTCAGCTCGGCCACGGCCTCGCGCGCCGAGGACTCGATGCCGCGCAGGTGCCCGGCCGCGGCCTCCGGGTCGCGGTCCAGGGTGAGGCGGGCCGCGCCGGCCTGCACGCCCATGGCGGTCACGTGGTGGGCGACGACGTCGTGCAGCTCCCGGGCGATCCGCAGCCGCTCGAGGCTCACCTCCTGGGCCGCGATGCGGGCCTGCTGGGCGCGGATCTCCGCGTGCGCGGCCTCGAGCCGCTGCCGCCGGATCGCCTCGCGCCAGGCGCGGTCGCCGAAGCTCCACGCGCCGGAGAAGTAGGCGAGGTTCACCAGGAACTGGATGGCCGCGACCGCCGCGTACGCGTTGACGCCGCGCTCGCCGACCTCGGGGTCCGTGAACCCGTCCACGGTGGCCCAGCCGAGCCACACGGCCATGGCTGCGGCGACGGCGGTCCGGGACCACAGCGCCCGGCGCCGGTCCGGGCACCACGCGCCCACCGAGTAGAACCCGAGGAAGAGCACCACCTGGGAGGCGTACAGCTCGATCCCCACCCACGAGGCGAGCGCGATGTACAGCACCGAGACGGTCAGCATGACGGTCACGGGGAAGCGGCGGCGCCAGGCCAGCGGGAGCGCGAGGGCGGCCGCGCCGAGGGCCACCCAGCCGACGTCGTGCCTCCACGGCATCTCGCTGATGAAGTCCGAGAGGTAGGCCAGCTCGACGCCGGCCACGGCGAGGACGGCGGCCGTGATCGCGTCCGCGCGTCGCCAGCCGGGGCCCAGGGCGCGGGCGTGAGGGGCGGGCGCAGGGGTGCCGGCCGTCGCGACAGGCGCGGGGGACGCGGGTGCGGGGGCGGACATGCGCCTCACCCTAGCGAGGGGTCGGACGTGTCGCCTCCTCCGCGAGGAGGAGACGGGCGGGCGGGGAGGGGATGGCGGGACCGAGAAGGCGGGGCGCGAGATTCGGGTGACTTGTCGGGGGTCATAGGCCCCTTCACCCCCGACAAGTCACCCGAATCTCCAGGAAGCGCGCCCGCTCACCCCTGCCCGGGCAGCGCCTCGTTGATCTGGAACGTCGCGCCTGCGGGGTCCTGCACGGTGGTGACCCGGCCGAACGGCGAGTCCTGCGGGCCGTCCAGCACCTTCCCGCCGTGCTCGCGGATCACCTCGAGCGCGCGGTCGGTGTCCTCCACGGCGATGTACATCCGCCAGTAGCCCACGGCGTTCGTGGGCAGCCACTGGGTGGCGTCGCACAGCCCCGCGGTCGCGCCCTCGCCCGGGTGGTCGGTCGCGTAGCGGGGGCCGTCCTGGGCCGCGTCCTCGGCGTCCGCAGCGGCGTGCCCGTCCTCCGGGGCGCCGTCGTCGCCCATGAGCGTGGGCTGCCAGCCGGCCACGGCCCGGTAGAACTCCACGGCCTCGTCGAAGCGCGTGGACATCAGCTCGAACCACACGGACGTGCCGGGGGTCAGGGGGAGGTCGTGGCCCTCGAACGTGTCGGCCTGCCAGAAGCCCACCGCCTCGCCGCCGGGCCCGGCGACCATCGCCATGGTCCCGAGGTCGCCCACGGGCATGGCGTCGACGAGCACGGTGCCGCCGTGCTCGCGGACCGCGGCGAGGGTCGCGGCCATGTCCTCGGTGCGCAGGTACACGGTCCACGCGGCGGGGGCGGGGGCCTCGCCGGTCATGGCGGTCATCTGGTCGGCGTCCATGGCGCCGCCCACGGACGCGCCGTCCTTGGTGATCATGCGGTAGTGGCCGAACTCCTCGCCGGAGTCCGTGAAGGTCCACCCGAACAGGGCCTCGTAGAAGGCCTGCTGGGCGGCGAAGTCGGTGGCGGAGTAGTCGATCCAGGCGGGGGAACCGGCCCGGGCGGGGGTGGCGGTGTGCTCGCTCATGCGGCTCAGCGTAGGCCCGGGCGTGGGCGCCGTCACCGGTCGGGGCGTGTCGCGCGTGGGATCCTGGGAGGCGTGCCCACCCCCTCCTCCGCCGCCCCCGATCCCGCGTCCGCCCGCAGCGCGTCCGGCGCCCGCCCCGCGGACTCTTTGCCCGACGACGGCGCCCCGGTCCGCGTCCGGCTCGGCGTCCTCGTGGCCCGGCCGGCCGACCCCGCCGTCCTGGACACCCGGGCCCTCGCCGCGCAGCTCGACGCCGCCTACCCCGGCCTGACCTGGGACGTCACCGCCCGGCAGGAGGACCTCGGCGACGAGGACGACGACGCCCTAGACCTGCTCGAGATCACCCGCGACCGCATGCTGGACGAGGACTGGGACATCGCCGTCGGGGTGACGGGCGAGCCCCTGCAGCAGGGCCGGCACACCCTCACCGAGCAGGTCTCGCCCGTGCACGCGGCCGGCGTGCTCTCCCTCGCGCACCTCGAGGAGGCGCCCGTGGACGCCGTCGCGCGGGTGGTGGGGGAGGTGCTCGGCATCGATCCCGGCGACGACGCCCCCTCCGCCGCCGACCGACGCGCGGCCGCGGGCTGGGCCCGCCAGCTCGCGGACGACGTCGAGCACCGGGACCGCGAGGCCCCCGCCGCCTACGCGCTGCGCGTGGCGGGGCGCAACGCCCGCATGCTGCTGGGCACGGTGCGCGCGAACAAGCCGTGGACGCTGGCCGTCTCGCTCACGCGCTCCATGTCCACCGCGCTCGCCACGGGCGCGCTGACCCTGATCACCACGGACCTGTGGATGCTCTCCGCCGAGTACAACGGTGTGCAGATGGCCGTGCTCGGCGCGGTCTCGGTGCTCGCGGTGACGCTGTCCCTGATCGTGGGCGCGCACCTGTGGGAGCGGCCGCGCCGGCGGGCCGAGCGGGAGCAGGTGACGCTGTTCAACCTGGCGACGGTCCTGACGGTGCTGATCGGCGTGGTGGTGCTGCACGTGATGCTCATGCTCGCCGCGCTCGCCGGGGCGCTGCTGCTCGTGGACCCGGACGTGTTCCACGTGGTCACCGGGGAGCCCGGCGAGTTCGTGCAGTACGTGAAGCTCGCGTGGTTCGTGGGCGGGTTGGCCACGATCGGCTCCGCACTCGGCGCCGGCCTCGAGGACGACGACGCCGTCCGCGCCGCGATCTTCACCCGCGGCGCCTCGCGCTGAGCCCCGGGCCCGGGCCCCGCGCGTCGTCATGCCCCCACCCAGCAGTTCGGGGCGAGTTGTCGGAGGTCCAGGCGCCCCGGACCTCCGACAACTCACCCCAAACGCCCCCCGAACGCCCCCCCCGAGCGCGACCCTCAGCGGGTCACACGGTGGCCAGGCCCGCCACCGGGCTCAGCCTCGCGGCGCGACGCGCGGGCAGCAGCGACGCCGCCAGCCCGGCCAGGGCCGCCACGCCCACCACGAGCGCCAGCTCGAGCCACGGGATGGCGGGCCGCACGGTGCCGCCCCGGCCCACGGTCTCCACGAGCTCGCCGAGGATCAGCTGCGATCCGGCCCAGCCGTAGAACACGCCCAGCACGCAGCCCAGCAGGGCCGCCACCGCGGCGATCAGCACGGACTCGATCGCGATCATCCCGCGCAGCCCGCCCCGGGTCAGGCCCAGGGCCCGCAGCAGCGCGTTCTCGCGGGTCCGCTCGATCACGGACAGGCTCAGCGTGTTGGCCACGCCGATCAGCGCGATCAGCACGGACACGGCGAGCAGGCCCACCACGATCCACAGCATCACGTCGATGACCTGCGCGTACACCGCCCGGGTGGGGGCGCCGCCGTCGATGATCGAGGCCCCCTCCCCGGCCGCGGCCGTGATGTCCTCGGACAGGGCCTGCAGCCGGTCCACGGGCACGTCTCCGGCGAGGGCCACGAGCAGCTGGTCGGGGGCCTCGACGCCCTCGGTGGCCACGGGGGACCCGTCCCAGCTGGCGGCGCGCAGGCTGTCCGCTTCCACGTACACGCCGGAGCTGAGGTCGCCGGCGTGTACGGCGGAGAACGTCTGCTCGGTGCCGGCCACGGTGGCCGTCACGGTGTCCTCGTCCACCCAGCCGGGCACGAATGCGGTGCCGGGGTCGCCGAGGCCGTCCTCGCCGTCGGGCAGCTCGGCCACCACCTTCCGCAGGTCCGCGCCGGGGGTGGCCAGCACGGGGCTGCCGTTCTCGGTGGCGCCGACGGGCAGCGCGAGGGCCACGGCGGCGACGTCGTCCCGGGCGGCCACGGCCTCCGCGGCCCGCGCGGCGTCCCCGTCCGCGGGCAGGGAGAGGACGAGGTCCACGGGGTAGGCGGTGTCCAGGGCGAGGGCCGTCTGCTCCTGGGCGGTGCGCCCGCCGGTGAGGAACAGCGCCACGAGGGTGGTGCCCACGAGCAGCGCCGCGGCGGTGGCGGCGGTGCGGGAGCGGTGCCGGGTGGCGTTGAGGCCGGCCAGGCGGCCGGGGACACCGGCCGGGCGGGCCAGCACGGCGGCGCCGCGCACGGCGGCCGGCACGAACAGGGTGGCCAGCAGGAGGACGCCGATGAAGCTCAGCGCCCCGCCGCCGACGGCGGTCAGCGGCTCCGGCCGGAACGCGCCCCACAGCATGAGGGCGGTGCCGCCCATGGCCAGCACGGCGCCGATCACGGTGCGGACCACGCCGACGCGCGAGGCCACGGTGACCTCCTCGCGCGGGCGCAGCGCCTGCAGCGGGGACACGCGGGTGGCGGCCACGGCGGGCGAGAGCGCGGCGACCAGGGTCACCAGCACGCCGACCACCACGGTGATCGCCAGCCCGGCCGGGTCCATCCCGAAGGTGAGGGTGGGGAAGTCGAACGCGGAGCGCACGAACGCCACGCCGGCCAGCATCCCGACGACGGCCAGGGCCACGCCCAGCACCGAGCCGACGAGGCCCACCACGACCGCCTCGGTCAGCACGGACCCGCGCACCTGGCCCGCGGTGGAGCCGAGGGTGCGCTGCAGCGCGAGGTCGCGGGTGCGCTGGGCCACGAGCACCTGGAACGTGTTGCCGATGACGAGCGCGGTGACGAGAAGCGCCAGGGCCGCGAAGCCGCCCAGCACCCAGCCGAACACGTCCGTGCCGCCGCCGGCGCCGGCCAGCGTGTCGCGCACGGCCTCGTCCGGGGTGGTCACGCTCGCGGTCACGCCCTCCTGGGCCAGCACCGCGGCGGCGGCGTCGGCGACGGCGTCGCGGTCGGCCCCGTCGGTCAGGCGCAGCAGCACGTGGGGCGAGTAGGCCCCGGATCCGCCGGCCTCGCCGTCCTGCGGGGGGTTCACCGCGGCGATCACCGGCGCGGCGGCCCAGATCTGGGCGCCGGAGGAGAGGGTGGGGTCCGGCGAGCGGGTGGTCAGGCCCACCACGGTCGCGGTCTCGTCCCCGGCCCCGGCACCGGGGGCGCCGGTCAGGGCGATCTCGTCGCCCACCGCCACGCCCGTGCGCTCGGCCGTGCCGGTGTCCAGGGTGACGCCCCGCGCGTCGTCCGCGGCGGGGAACGCGCCCTCGGTGAGGGTCACGGGCAGCAGGGACGCGTCCCCGGGGACGGGCAGGAGGGTCGCGGTGAACTCGGTGCCGCCCGCGCTGCCGCCGGCCCACGTGAACTGGGTGGCGTAGGCCTCCTCGACGCCGTCCACGCGGCCCAGCGCGCCCGGCTCGGCCGGGGTGCCGGCCAGGCCGGGGAAGGCGGCGGTGGGGTCCTCGTCGGCGTGGTCGCTCGGCTCCGGGAGCACCACGAGGTCCGCGGCGGAGTACGTGTTGCCGAGTGTGGTGCGCAGGGTGGCCTGCGCGGACGCGGACACGAGGAAGGAGGCCGCGAGGAACATGGTGCCGATCAGGATGGCCAGCACCAGCGAGACGTAGCGGCGCGGCTGCGCGCGCAGCTGGGACAGGGCGACGGTCCACATGTCAGCGCCCCCCGTCCGCCGCGACGTCGAACGTGCCGGCCGCGTCCGCCGCGCCCGGCGCGGAGAGCGCCGCGAGCGCGTTCGTCACCGACTCGACCGTGGGGTCCAGCAGCTCGCCGGCGAGGCGGCCGTCCGCGAGCAGGACCACGCGGTCCGCGGCGGAGGCGGCCACGGGGTCGTGGGTGACCATGATGACCGTCTGGCCCATCTCGCGGGCCGAGCGGCGCAGCAGGCCGAGCACCTCGGCTGAGGTGGCCGAGTCGAGGTTGCCGGTGGGCTCGTCCCCGAACACCACGTCCGGGCGGGTGAGCAGGGCGCGGGCCACGGCGACGCGCTGCTGCTGGCCGCCCGAGAGCTCGTGGGGGCGGTGCTTGAGGCGGTCCGTGAGGCCGAGGGTGGCCGTGATCTCGTCCAGCCACGCGCGGTCCGGCCTGCGGCCGGCCAGCTCGAGCGGCAGCACGATGTTCTGCTCCGCCGTGAGCGTGGGCACGAGGTTGAAGGCCTGGAATACGAAGCCCACGCGGTCGCGGCGCAGGCGGGTCAGGGCGGTGTCCCCGAGCCCCGTGATCTCGGTGCCGCCGAGGACCACGGAGCCCGAGGTGGGGGTGTCCAGGCCGGCGAGGCAGTGCATCAGGGTGGACTTGCCCGAGCCCGAGGGGCCCATGATCGCGGTGAACGCGCCGGCGGCGAAGTCCACGTCCACCCCGCGCAGGGCGTGGACCTCGGCGTCGCCGCGCCCGTAGGTCTTGGTGAGGGCGCGGGCGGAGGCGGCGGGCGCCGTCGTCGTCGTGGCGGACGACGACGGCGTGCCCGGCCCGGGCGCGCCGGCGCCGGGGTGCGTGGGGTGGGCGGACTGCGAGTCGGCTGTGGTGCTCATGGCCTCCACTCTGCGCGCTGACCTGGGCGGGGCGGGTCGGAGGAGGGGATGGACTCTGGGG
>NZ_JANQCJ010000122.1:0-6787 GCF_024723355.1 Micrococcus sp. HG099
TGGCCACCATGGCCTCGCTCGCCAAGCGAGGGATCGACCCGGCCGTCGTCGACGACCAGCACGGCCGACTCACCTTCGCCGAGGACCTCGCCGACGCCCTCCTGCACCTGGTGACCACGCAGGCGCCGCGCAGGCGAGCGGGAGCGATCGGCGTCGTCGGGCCCGTGGTGGGCGGCCGTGGGCACCGCCGTCGGGTGCCTGGTGCTGGCCGGGCTGATCGCCCGGCCGCTGGCCGAGGCCGCCACGGCCGAGCCCGGCTGGGACCTCACGGGCTCGGACGAGGTCGCGAGCCTCGTGGTGGACGGCATGCCCCAGGGCGTGCTGACCGAGGAGCACCTGTCCGTGGAGGACGTCCGCGGCTACCTCGAGGAGACGCTGCCGGCGGGCCTGGACGTGACGGTGGCCGTGCGCCCCGCCGCGAGCCACCTCGTGCCGGACCCCTCCGGCCCCTCGAGCGAGAGCATCATGGCCCTGGACCGTTCGGCGACCCTGGACGGGCTCGTCCGCCTGAAGGCCGAGTTCCCCGACCTCCTCGAGCCCGGCACGGGGGACCTGCGCCCCGGCGCGGTGATCGTGCCCGTGTTCACGACGGCGGGCGGGCAGGTGATCGTGGACGCCTCGCTGACCGGGGTGGTCGCGTACGGGACCGAGAGCTGGCTGGAGGGCGGCGGCTTCGAGCGCATGAACGTCTCGCGGGGCTGGGAGCCCGACCTCACGGAGGTCAGCGTGGCGCACGAGATCGAGAACGTGGCCCGCGGCGTGCAGTCCGAGGGCGCCTTCGAGTCCGACGTCGAGACCTCGACCCTGTGGGCGCTGCTCACGGTGAGCGGCGGCATCGTGCTCCTCATGCTCGCGCTCGCGGCGCGGGCGGTGGGCGGGGCGATGGCCCGGCGGTTCGGGGTGGGTCCGGCGCGCGGGACGGTGGCGCGGGCGCGCGGCCGCCTCGAGCGGCTCATGCTCGACCTGGACCTCCAGCGTCTCGACGCCGTCGCCGTGCTGGGCCGCGGTCCCGCCGCGGACGCGCGCGAGGCCGAGCAGCGCCTGTGGGAGTCGGCCCTGGTCAGCGCCTGGCGGGAGGCGGACGAGATCGAGCGGCTGCCGCTGCCGCAGCAGTGGGACGAGGACGTCAAGCGCCGCGCCGCCGCCCTCGCCGCGCGGGTGGAGGACCTCGTCGCGCACCGCAGCGACGTCGCCGCGCGGGCGGAGCTCTAGCGCGCCGTGTCCTGCGGGAGGCGGTCGCGGTCGAAGGTGATGTCCGTGTAGCCGTGGGGCACCGGGTTGCCGTCCTCGTCCAGGGACACGAACACGATCTTCTCGATGGTCAGGATGACCTCGCCGGTGATCATGTTGCGGACCTTGGCCCGCATGGTCAGCGAGGTGCGGCCGAACTTCACGGCGCGCAGGCCCATCTCGATCATGTCCCCCTGGCGGGCGGAGGAGCGGAAGTTGATCTCGGAGATCAGCTTGGTCACGGAGCGCGGGTTGCCGAGCTGGATGATGGCGTAGATCGCCGCCTCCTCGTCGATCCAGCGCAGCAGGGACCCGCCGAAGAGGGTGCCGTTGGCGTTGAGGTCCTCGGGCTTGACCCACTTGCGGGTGCGGTAGGAGACGTCGTCGTCGGCGGCGTGGCCGTGGTCCGCGTTCGGGGCGGTGGAGGTGTCCATGGCCCCACGCTAGTGCGCCGCGCGGACTCCGGTGCCGAGTCCCCGCGCGGGGGTGCTCGTGTGACGCGCGCCCTACGCTGGGGACCATGAGCGCCCCCTTCGACCACATCCGACGCGACGACGGCGAGCACGTCGGCTACCTCGAGATGACCGACGACGGGCTGTTCGTGCCCCGCGACCGACTTCGCCGCGTCTGCGGTGATCCCATGGAGCTGGAGGAGGCGGAGGAGCTGCTGGACGCCGTCGGGCTGCGGATGCTCGCCGAGGACTGGCTGTTGGACGCCGCCGACGGCGGCGCGGCCCGGCGGGTGCGCATCCGCGAGATCACGCGGGACACGGTCACTGTGGCCCCGGTGCTCGACGACGCGGCGGTCGCCCTGTCCGTGGACCTTGCCCGGGCCGAGGTCCTGACGCTGCCCACGGAGCGGCTGCGGCCGGCCGACGGCTGACGCCCGTCTCGCCCGTTCGACCGACCCTCAGCGACATCACCGCAGTGCAGCGCCGCGGTGATGTCGCCGGGGCTCGGTGACTTCGGCGGGGCGGTGCAACGGGCTCAGCGCGTCGGCGCCTCCCCGCGGACCTGGCGCAGCACCTCGGGCAGGACGGCGCGCGCCCAGTCCCGGTAGCCGGCCCCGTTGGGGTGGAAGAGGTCGTGGGAGAGCATGCTGACCTGGTGGCGCAGCGAGGTGCGCCGGGTGGCCGCGTGCACGTCCGCGACGCCGAGGCCGTGGCGGGCGGCGATCACGCGGACGGCCGCATTCGCGCACTCCACGCGCGACTCGTACGGCGGGATGCGGAACACCGGGACGGTGCCGAGGGTCGCGCCCGCGGGCAGGCGCTGGGCGACCTCCTCGAGCGGGGCCGCGAACCGGTCCACGCGGAAGCGGACCGGCCAGGCGACGTCGTTCCCGCCGACCACGCACGTCACCGCGTCCGCTCCGTCCTCGGGCAAGAGGGGGAGCTGGTCCGCCAGCACGTGCGCGGCGGTGGCTCCGGAGACCGCGAGGTTGAGCACGCGCACGGTCCTGCCGGTCCGCTCGGCCACGCCCGCGGCCACCTGCGCCACGTACGACTCCTCCACGCGCGCGGCCCCCACGCCGACGGCGGCCGAGTCGCCCAGCACCGCCCAGGTCAGGGCGTCCGGGGTCCCGACGTCGGCGCTCGCCGCCGCCTCCCAGTGCGCCCGGTACTCGGCGTCCTGGGAGGCGGCGCTGCGCCAGCGCGTGCGTCGTTGCGTCATGCCGGACACGCTAGCGGCCTGCCGTCCCGCAGCGCGTTCCGGGACCGTGCGGGTGGGGCGGATCGACCTGACGATCGCGACATCCCCTGGGTTCTGCCGGCAGGTCATGTCGCGATCGTCAGGTGAGTCCGCGGCGGACGATGGCGGTGCGCAGCAGCACGGCCTCCGGGAGCGTCACGTCAGGCCCAGGCCGTCGAACGCGAGGGCGCACATCATCCGCCGCATCCGAGTGCCCAGCCCCTGGCCTTGGAACGGCAGGCCGAGCCACGAGCCGGTCTCCATGCGACGCGACCCGGCGACGTCGGCACCGTTCATCGCCTGCATGCCGACGACCCGCCCGCCCCGCCCGCTCTTGCCGCCGCTGATACCGTGGTCCGCATGGCATACAGAGGCATCGCATCGATGAGGCTCCGCTCCGCCCGCTGACGGCGGCGGCGACTCCTTCTCCCTGACTCCGCTCGCCGTCCTGGCATCCCGCCGGGCGGCCCCCTTCGTGCTGCCCGGCTCCATGACGAGCTGAGAGACCACGATGACTCTGACCCCTCCCCACGTCCCTGCCCTGCCGGCGGGCGCCTCCGCCCACATCCGAGCCGAGGGCATCACGCTCACCCTCGGCGACCGCACCGTCCTGGACCAGGCGGACGTGACGGTCTCCGCCGGCTCCCGGCTGGCGATCGTCGGCGAGAACGGCCGCGGCAAGACCACCCTCCTCCACGTGCTGGCCGGCACGCTGGCGCCCGACGCGGGCACCGTGACCCGCGCCGGCACCCTCGCCCTCGTCGAGCAGGACCTCGACGCCGACGACGACCGCACGGTCGGCGATCTCATCCACGACGCCATCGGGGAGTCGCTCGCCGTCCTGGACCGTCTCGAGGCCGCCACCCGCGCGCTGGCCGAGGGCCGGCCGGGCGCGGACGACGACTACGCCCGCGCGCTCGAGACGGCCACCGCCCTCGAGGCGTGGGACGCGGAGCGGCGCATCGACGTCGCCCTGGAGGGACTCTCCGCCTGCACGGACCGCACGCGCCCCCTGAACTCGCTGTCCGTCGGGCAGCGGTACCGCGTCCGGCTGGCGGTCGTGCTCGGGTCGGCCGTGGACCTGCTCCTGCTGGACGAGCCCACCAACCATCTGGACGCCGGGGCCCTGGAGCACCTGACCCGTGCCCTGCGGGAGCATCCGGGCGGCGTCGCGGTGGTCACCCATGACCGCGCCCTGCTGAAGGACGTCGCCGAGACCTTCCTGGACCTGGACCCCACCTCCGACGGGCGCCCCCGGCAGTACGCGGGCGGCTACGCGGGGTGGGAGAAGGGTCGGCGCGCCGAGCGTTCCGCCTGGGAGCAGGCGCACGAGCAGCAGGTGGCCGAGCATGCGGCCCTCGCCGAGGCGGCCGAGGCGGCCCGCGGTCGCCTGCAGGACCGGTGGCGCCCGGACAAGGGCACCGGCAAGCACCAGCGGGCCACGCGGGCCGCGGGCGTGGTGCAGGCCTTCAACCGCCGGGTGCGGGACCTCGAAGCGCACGAGGTCACGGTGCCGGAGCCGCCCCGGGCACTGGCCTGGCCGGCGTCGTCCACCCGGGCCGCCCGCCCGCTGCTGAGCGCCGAGGGGGTCGACGTCGCCGGCCGCCTGCGCGGGCCGGTCTCGGCGGACCTCACGGGCGGCGACCGCCTGCTGCTCACCGGCCCCAACGGCGCCGGCAAGTCCACGCTGCTGCACGTCCTGGCCGGGCGTCTCGACCCCACGGCGGGCCGCGTCCTGCGGCACACGGGCGCGCGGATCGCCCTGCTCACCCAGGAGGCCCCCGCCTGGAACCCGCGGCACACCGCGCGCCAGGCGTTCGAGGTGCACCTGCACCGCCGGGGCCTCCTGGCGGACGTCGACGGCGGGACGCCGCCGCTCGCCTCGCTCGGGCTCCTGGAGCCTCGGAGCATGGACGCCCCCGTCAGCCGCCTGTCCCAGGGGCAGCAGCGGCGCCTCCACCTGGCCCTGTGCCTCGCCGAGCGGCCGGATCTGCTGATGCTCGACGAGCCCACCAACCACCTCTCCGCGACGCTCGTCGACGAGCTGACGGAGGCCCTCCGCGCGACCCGGTCGGCGGTAGTCGTGGCCACCCACGACCGTCAGATGCTCCGCGACCTCTCCGCCTGGCCGCGGCTGGAGCTCACCGCCGAGGCGGTGGCCCGATGATGCCGACCGCCGCCGCCTGATGTCGAGATGCCGGGGAGAGTTCACACGACACGCGGTGAACTGCTCAATCGGTGGGTCGGCTCCACGGCCCTGTCGCGTTCGGCACGTGGAACGAGGTCGCGTTCGTCCGCCCCGACGTCTGACCCGCGTCCGTCGCGCGGCTCCCGCGTCGTCATCCCCCGAGTCGCTTCCCGAGGCCGAGCACGGGGTCCGGCTGGTACCCGGTGGCCGCCCAGAACTCGGCGCCGTCGGCGTTCGTCGCCAGCACCTGGAGGTTGACCTTCGGGCATCCGAGGCGGGCCAGCTCCTGCTCCGCGTGGGCCACGAGGGCGGTGCCGAGGCCTCCGCGCCGATGGTCAGGGTGGACGGCCAGCGAGTAGATCCAGCCGCGGTGGCCGTCGTAGCCGGCCATGACCGTGCCGACGACCTCCTCGTCCGACACAGCGAGCCAGAACAGGCCGTCGCCCCAGTCCAGCTTGCGGCGGATGCTCGGTCGCGGCGCCCGCTGCGGCCGCGTGGGGTCGCCGTACTCGGGCAGGGCGCGTTCCCACAGGGCGACGACGGCGTCCGTGTCTTCCGGCCTGACGGGGCAGATCTCGGCGGTGGGCGCGGGGCGTTCCATCCGATGATTCTATGCGCAGGCGGGGGCACTCTCGGGGCACGTCGGGCGGGACAGTAGGACGCCGACGCCGCCGGCGAACTCGATCCCGGCGAAGCGCGGCCCGGTCTCGACGATCTCGAGGCCCAGGGACGCGTGTAGGGCGAGTGAGGGGGCGTTGCCGGCGTTCACGACGCTGTGGAGGTCCCCGCCGCCGCGATCTGCGACCGCCCCGATCACCGCGTGCAGCAGGCGCCGGACGACGCCGGTGCGTTGGGCCTCGGGGGTCACCGTCAGCCCGGCGGTGAGCCACCGGGGCTGGGCCCCGGGGTGCAGGGCGGCAAGAGTGGCGCCAGACCGTCCCACGACCCGGGGGCTGTTCGAGCCGGCCCGCTCCGCGAGCAGTAGAACGGGGGCTCGGTCGAGGAGTCGGCGGGCGGCGGGCGCGTGGTCTGCCGGCGTGCCGCCTCGGGCGGCCATGGCGGCGGCGAGGTCGGCGGCGTCCTCGGCGCTGGTGGGGCGAAGCTTGGTTTCAGGAGGGGGTACCGGGGTCGGGATGGTGGGGTCGTCGATGATGTGGGGGTCTCGAGTTCCGGGAGCCTGCCGAAGAGACCCGGGCTGCAGGGAGTCAAGGGTCAGGTGCTCATTCTCGTATGCAGCATAGGTATGCGTTTGTGCGATCTTCGCTGCATCTCGACAGTAGCGACCGTGATCCCGTGCGCTGGTCAAGCGAGGGGCAGGAGGAGCCGGTGTCAACCCTTCAGACCCTGATCGGCGTATGAATCAAATTGGCGCGTTTCTGAAATCTTCGTTGCATCTCGACACCTGATCGGGGCGGGGCTCGCGTCCGGGGCCCTTCGACGCCATCGCCGTCGTCCGGGTACGCACCCGCCCCCGCTTGCCGCTATCCTCTCCTGAACGGTGTTCAGTGATCGCCTGCGCTCCCGCAGGCGTCCCCCTGGACGTCCGACCGCCCGACGACCATCACCCGCACGTCCCCGCCAGGAGCCCCCATGCCCACGTCCGACACCCTCGCCTCCGGGCGCCCCGCGCACAGCACCGACGACCGCCGGCCCCGCCGGTCCTCCGCCCGCCCCGGC
>NZ_JANQCJ010000123.1:0-6734 GCF_024723355.1 Micrococcus sp. HG099
GTGCCGCGCCCCGCGAAGCCCCCGGCGCGGCCCCCGCCCCGTCAGCCCCGCGCGTCGTCCCCGAGCAGCGGCGCGAGCGCCGCGAGCAGCCGGGCCCGCAGTGCCTGCCCCCGGTCGGCGAACCCGCGCTGGGCGCGCACGTACTCGGCCCGCCCCTCCGGCGTCTCGATCCGCACCGGCGGGTAGTCGCCGCCGGTCAGGTCGGTGACGCCGCGCAGGTCGTACGGGGAGGCGCGCATGTCCAGGGCGCGGATGTCCCAGGCCAGGTCGAAGCAGTCGGCCACCAGGTCCGAGGACACCCACGGCAGCAGCTTGTACGCCCACTTGTAGAGGTCCATCCCCGCGTGCAGGCAGCCCGGCTGCTCCATGTCCCGCATGCCGGCGCGGGTGGGCAGGACCCCGTCCGCGCCCTCGTTGAGACCGCGCGCCTCGGGCGCGAAGAACCGGAACGCGTCGAAGTGGGTGCACCGGATCCGCTGGGACTCCACCACCGCGTCGGTCCCCTCGGCGCCCAGGCGCAGCGGCAGGCGGGAGTGCCGCACCCCGTGCAGGTCCGAGCGGTAGGCCATCGCCCACTCGTGCAGGCCGAAGCAGCCCAGCCGGGCCGGCCGGGCGGCGGTGCGCTCCAGCAGCTCGGCCGTGAACGCGATCCCCGTGGCCCGGTCCGCCGCGAAGGCGCCCGCGTCCACGGTCCAGCCGACCGTCGGGCGCCCGTCCGGCTCCGCGCCGGGGATCTCGCCGGGTTCCGTGGCCCGCAGGTGCCGCCATCCGCCGCGGTGCGGGGCGCCGTCCCGCTCGGCCTCGGCGGCCGCGGCGGCGCCGTCGGGATCGGCCAGCACGACGCCGGCCCCCGGATGCCAGCGCGCCAGCGCGGCGGGGGAGTGCGTGTAGTAGCCGAACAGGAAGTCCTGCACCGGATGGCGCTCACCGCGCCCGTGGAGCTCGAGAAGCGGCGCCGTGCGGGCCTCGATGCGCTCGCGGTGGGCGGCGGAGCGGGCGAGCCACTCCTCGGGGCGGAGCACGACGACGGCGGTCGGGTCCGTCGCGTCCGCCGGGGCGGTGCGGGGGACGGCGGGGCGGGGGTGTGCAGGCATGTCCCCGCCATCCTCCCCTGTGGGGGCCCGACGCGGCCACCGGGGCGGCGTCGCGGCCAGGGTGCATGACGCTCCTGGACGCACCCTGGTAACACTCTGGTCAAACACCGTACTGGCGGGTAGATTGCACGTGTCCTCCTGTGGTGCCGATCACACGCGGCATCCCCCTGCCCCGCCTGCCGTACACCCATCGGCCAGGGGCAGGACCGGAGCGGACCTCGATGAGAAAGGCGGAGGCTATGCCTCACATCCCCACCCCTGCCCGGCGCCGCCGGGCCCTGGCCGCGGCCGTCGTCGGCGCGAGCCTGGTGGCCGCACCCGCGCTCGCCGCGTCGGCCATCGCCGTCGAACTGCCGGACGGCAGCGTCGTCACCAGCCCCCAGGGCGAGGCGAAGGTCGAGCAGCAGTTCGAGGACGGTCGCTACTTCGTGGTGCTGAAGGACGCCCCTTCGGTGACCGCCCAGGAGGCCGGCGCCCCCGCGCCCGGCGCCGCCCCGAAGGCCAAGTTCGACCCGGACCACCCCCGCGTGAAGAACTACGAGGCCAAGCTCCAGCGCCAGCAGGAGAAGGTCGCCCGTGACAACGGCGTCGAGCCCAAGATGACCTTCCAGCGCGCCGTCAACGCCTTCGTGGCCGAGCTGACCGCCGAAGAGGCCATGCGCCTGTCCAAGGACTCCGCCGTGCTCGGCGTCGCCCCGGACGAGCAGGTCGCCCCGGACTACTCCTCCACCGAGTTCCTCGGCCTGCCCGGCAAGAAGGGCACCTGGAACACCACCTACGGCAAGCCGGAGAACGCGGGCAAGGGCGTCGTGGTCGGCGTCATCGACACCGGCATCCACCCGGACAACCCGTTCATCGACGCCGAGCCGGTCAAGCCCCTCAAGGGCAAGGCCAAGGTCGGCGAGCCGTACCGCACCGCGGACGGGGACATCGCGGTCCTCAAGGCGGACGGCACCACCGCCACCGCGGAGTGCGAGACCGGCCCGGGCTTCCCGGCCGACTCCTGCGACACCAAGCTCATCGGCGCCTACGCCTTCTCCGACGACTTCGAGCGCTTCGTGCCGGTGGAGAACCGCCACCCGGCCGAGCAGCTCTCCCCGCTCGGCGTGTTCTCGCACGGCACCCACGTGGCCACCACCATCCTGGGCAACACCGGCGTGGAGCAGACCATCGACGGCACCTCCTTCGGCGAGGGCGCCGGCGTGGCCCCGGCCGCCAGCCTGATCTCCTACAAGATCTGCTGGGAGGACAACGATCCGAACACCGGCGGCTGCTACACCTCCGCCTCCGTGGCCGCGATCGAGCAGGCCATCGAGAACAACGTCGACGTGCTGAACTACTCGATCTCCGGCAGCAACACCACGATCGTGGACCCGGTCGCCATGGCCTTCAAGTCCGCGGCCGAGGCCGGCATCTTCGTGGCCGCCTCCGGCGGCAACTCCGGCCCGACCCCCAACACGGTGAACCACTCCTCGCCGTGGCTCACCACCGTGGCCGCGGAGACGTTCTCCAACGAGCTCACCGGCACCGTGGAGTTCTCGGACGGCACCAAGTACCGCGGCGCCTCCTCCGCCGGCTCGGATGCCGGCCCGGCCGAGGTCATCCACGCCTCTGAGGTGGCCGCCGGCGACGCCGAGGCCGCGCGCCTCTGCCTGCCCGGCTCGCTGACCGCCGAGGCCGCCGACAAGATCGTGCTCTGCGAGCGCGGCCAGAACGCCCGCGTGGAGAAGTCCGCCGTCGTGGCCGAGGCCGGCGGCGTGGGCATGATCCTCGCGAACACCCCCACCGGCTCGCTGGACGCGGACATCCACTCCGTGCCCACCGTGCACATCAACGACACCGACGGCGTGATCGAGAAGGTGAAGTCCTCCGACCTCACCGCCACGATCATCCGTGGCGACACCACGGGCCTGCCCCAGGACCCGCTGCCGCAGATCGCCGGCTTCTCCTCCCGCGGCCCGTCCAACGCCGTGAACCAGGAGTTCCTGAAGCCTGACGTCGCCGCCCCCGGCGTGAACGTGATCGCCGGCGTCTCGCCGCTGGATCCCGACTACAACGGCAACGAGTTCGGCCTGATGTCCGGCACCTCCATGGCCTCGCCGAACCTGGCCGGCATGGCCGCCCTGCTGATCGGCAAGGAGGCCGCCTGGTCCCCGATGGCCGTGAAGTCCGCCCTCATGACCACCGCCGGCGACGTGTTCAATGCCGACGGCTCGGTGAACGAGGACAACTTCGCCACCGGCGCCGGCTCGGCCGACCCGAAGGCCGCCGCCCGCCCAGGCCTGGTCTACGAGGCCGACTCGACCCAGTGGGACGCCCTGCTGCTCGGCGAGATCGCCGGCCGTGAGGTCAACGTCCCGTCCGTGGCCATCCCGGACGTCGTGGGCTCCGCCTCCGTGACCCGCACCCTGACCGCCACCGAGAACGGCCGCTGGCAGTTCTCCGGCTCCGTGCCGGGCTTCGAGGTGACCGCCTCGCCGTCCATGCTGGACCTGAAGAAGGGCCAGTCGGCCGAGGTCGAGCTGACCTTCACCCGCACCGACGCCGAGGTGAACACCTGGGCCCACGGCTCCATGTCCTGGAGCACCGCCAAGGGCAAGGCCGTCCCCACCGTCACCTCCCCGGTGACCCTGAAGGCCCTGTCCGCCACCGCGACCTCCGCGGTGGAGGGCTCTGGCGCCGAGGGCTCCGCGACCGTGGAGATCGAGCCGGGCATGACCGGTGAGCTGACCCCGCAGATCCTGGGTCTGGGCAAGGTGGAGGCCGCCGAGGTCTCGGCCGTGGCCAACACCTCGGCCTCGGGTGCCGCGCTCGCCGGCCGCGTGGTGAACGTCGAGGAGGGCACCAAGGCCCTCGTCGCCTCGATCAATGCCGGCGCCGAGGGCGTCGACTGGGATCTGTACGTCATCACCCCGCAGGGCCGCCAGCTCAACATGGCGACCGCGGCGGGCGACGAGACGCTCACCATCCAGAACCCGGTCCCCGGCGAGTACACCGTGATCGGTCACCTGTACTCGGCCCCGGCCGGCACCGACACCGCCTCGCTGGAGACCCTCAAGCTCCGCGAGGACGTGGGCAACCTGACGGTGGACCCGAACCCGGTGCCGGTGACCACCGGCGAGGCCACCACGGCCGAGCTGGCCTGGTCCGGCCTGACCGAGGGCACCTGGAAGGGCCTCGTGACCTGGGACGCCGGTGTGACCACCGACGTCACCGTCACGGTCCCGTGATCCGTCCCTGACGGCCCCCCGCTTTCGCTCGGGGAATCGTCGCTTCCATCCCGGAATGCCGGGATGGAAGCGACGGAATCCCGAACGAAAGTCTCCTGACGCACGACGCCGGCCCCGCACCTTCACGCTGAAGGTGCGGGGCCGGCGTCGTGGTGGGCGGGGGGACCCGCTCAGCGGCCGGTGCCGCCGTAGACGGTGGCCTCCTCCTCGGCGTCCAGGCCGAAGGCGGTGTGCACGGCGCGCACGGCGTCGTCCAGCTTGTCCTCCGCGGTGACCACGGAGATGCGGATCTCCGAGGTGGAGATCAGGTCCACGTTCACGCCGGCGTCCGAGAGGGCCTTGAAGAACGTGGCGGAGACGCCCGGGTTCGAGCGCATGCCGGCGCCGATCAGGGAGAGCTTGCCGATCTCCTTGTCCGAGACGATGTCCTGGAAGCCGATCCGCTCCTGCGCCGCGCGCAGGGCCGCCATGGCGTCCTTGCCCTCCACGATGGGCAGGGTGAAGGAGATGTCCGTGGTGCCGGAGCCCTCGCGGGAGACGTTCTGCACGATCATGTCGATGTTCACGTTCGACTCGGCGATCACGCGGAAGATCTCGGCGGCCTTGCCGGGCACGTCCGGGACGCCGACGATCGTGACCTTGCCCTCGGAGCGGTCGTGGGCGACGCCGGAGACGATGGGCTGTTCCATGGGAGCGCCTTCCTTCAGGGTGATGGTGTCGTTCGGGTCGGGCATGATCCAGGTGCCCTCGTGGTCGGAGAAGGAGGTGCGCACGTGGATCGGCACGCCGAAGCGGCGCGCGTACTCCACGGAGCGCAGGTGCAGCACCTTGGAGCCGGACGCGGCCATCTCGAGGGTCTCCTCGGAGGAGAGCTCGGTGAGCTTGCGGGCGGAGGGCACGACGCGCGGGTCCGCGGAGTACACGCCGTCCACGTCCGTGTAGATCTCGCACACGTCCGCGCCGAGCGCGGCCGCCAGGGCGACGGCGGTGGTGTCCGAGCCGCCGCGGCCCATGGTGGTGATGTCCTTGGACTCGGGGCTGACGCCCTGGAATCCGGCCACGATCGCCACGCCGCCGGCGTCGAGGGCCTCCTGCACGCGGTGCGGGTTGACCTTCACGATCCGGGCGCGGCCGTAGGAGGTGTCCGTCATCATGCCGGCCTGGGAGCCCGTGTAGGAGCGGGCCTCGACGCCCTCGGCGTGGATGGCCATGGCCAGCAGGGACATGGAGATGCGCTCGCCGGCGGAGAGGAGGATGTCCATCTCGCGGGCGGGGGCGTCCTGGGTGAGCTCGGCGGCGAGGTCGAGCAGCTCGTCGGTGGTGTCGCCCATGGCCGAGACCACGACGCACACCCGATGGCCGGCGCGCACGGTGTCCGCCACGCGCCGCGCCACCCGCTGGATGCTGGCGGCGTCGGCCACGGAGGAGCCGCCGAACTTCTGGACGATGAGACTCATGGGTCCCTCCGGACGGTCAGGGGTCGGTTCGGGGCAAGTCTAGGACCGCCCCGGCCCGCCGGTCCGCTCTGTGAACGCGGCGTTCGCATGGTGGGATGGTGCGCACTCCGCGCCACGACGACGGCGCCCGGCCCGGCATGCGACCGCGGTCCGGCCCCGGCGGGGCCCGGATCATCCCCTGGGTGGATCCGCCCGGCCCGGGCCGGCGCGCACGATGGGGCCATGACCGCGACAGCTCCCCCTCCCGCCGCCCCCGCCACGGGCGCGGCCCCCCACGACGGGATCGTGGCCCACGGCCTGGCCCGCTCGTTCGGCGACGTCCACGCCGTGCGGGACGTGTCCCTGACCGTCCCGTCCGGGTCCGTGACCGCCCTCGTGGGCCCCAACGGCTCGGGCAAGACCACCCTCATGCTCCTGCTGGCCACCCTGCTGCGCCCGGACGCCGGAGCCGTGACCATCGGCGGCGTGGACGCCGTCCGCGAGCCCCAGGAGGCCCGCCGTCGGCTGGGCTGGATGCCGGACACGCTCGGTGTGTGGGAGTCCCTGACCTGCCGGGACATCCTCACGAGCCTCGGCCGGCTCTACGGCATGGGCGCCGCCGAGGCCGCGGCCCGCGCCGGGGAGCAGCTCGAGCGCGTGGCCCTCACCGAGTTCGCGGACCGCCCCGCGCGCGTGCTCTCCCGCGGCCAGCAGCAGCGCCTGTCCCTGGCCCGCGCCACGGTGCACCGCCCCGGCGTGCTCCTGCTGGACGAGCCCGCCAACGGGCTGGACCCGGCGGCGCGCATCCGCCTGCGGGACGACGTGCGCGCCATGGCCGCCGAGGGCACCGCCATCCTCGTCTCCTCCCACGTGCTCGCCGAGCTCGAGGAGATGTCCGACCGCGCCGTGTTCGTCCGCGAGGGCGCCACGCTGTCCACGCAGGAGTTCCGGGAGGACGCGGCGCAGACCCGCCC
>NZ_JANQCJ010000124.1:0-6629 GCF_024723355.1 Micrococcus sp. HG099
GGCCCGGCGGGCGCCAGGGGCAGGGCCTCGGTGGGCAGCGGCTCGCGCACGGGGTCGTCGCCGTCCTCGCCGGCCGGTCCGACCGGGGCGGCGTCCAGGCCGGGGCGCAGGTCGTCGTCGGAGGAGACGGGGGAGTCCGTGGCGATGCCGGGATGCTGCGTGCTCATGCCCGTCACGCTACCGACCGAGCCTGACCGGCGGCAGGGCGGGCCGCCGTCGCCGCCCCCGGACGCTTTCGTGCGGGAAACGGGGACCTCGCCCAGCCCCCCACCGCACCCCACCCCACCGCTTTCGTGCGGGAAACGGGAACCGGCGGGCCGCCGTCGTCGTGCCCCCGAGGGCGACACCGCGCGACGCGCCGAGCGTGTCCGCCCCCGGGCGTACCCTCGGCGGCATGCAGCGCATCGTCCCGAACATCTGGTGCGACGGCACCGCCGACGCCGCCGCCGAGTTCTATCTCCGCGCCTTCGCCGGGCTGCCCGGCACCGCCCACGTGCGGACCGACCGCTACCCCACCGAGGGCCTGCTGGACTTCCAGAGGCCCCTGGCCGGGAAGACCCTCACGCAGGAGCTGGACCTCGCCGGCCACCGGTTCATCCTGGTCAACGCCGGCGACGAGTTCGCCCCGAACCCGTCCATCAGCTTCTTCGTCAACGCGGACCCGTCGCGCATGGACGACCCGCGCGGCACGCTGGACGCCCTGTGGGCCGAGCTCACCGACGGCGGGCGCGTGCTCATGGACCTCGGCCCCTACCCGCACTCCGAGCACTACGGCTGGGTGGAGGACCGCCACGGGGTGAGCTGGCAGCTCATGCTCACGGACCCCGCCGGGGACCCGCGGCCGGTGATCATCCCGCAGCTGATGTTCTGCGGGCCCGCGCAGAACCGGGCCGCGGAGGCGCTGGACCACTACCTCGCCGTGTTCGACGACGCCGCTCCCGGCCAGCGCGTCACCTACGGCGACATGGGGCACGTGCCGGAGGGCGGGCCCGTGGAGGCGGGGTCGATCGTGTTCGCCGACGCGCGACTGCGCGGCGAGTGGGTCGCGGCAATGGACTCGGCCGTGACGCAGGACTTCACCTTCACCGAGGGCGTCTCGCTCATGGTGCAGTGCCGGGACCAGTCCGAGATCGACCGGCTGTGGGAGGCGCTGAGCGCCGTGCCCGAGGCCGAGCAGTGCGGCTGGCTCAAGGACCGCTGGGGCGTGTCCTGGCAGATCGTGCCGGAGGCGATGGGCGAGCTCATGGAGCGGCCCGGGGCGTTCGAGGCCCTGCTGGGGATGAAGAAGCTGGTGATCGCGGACTTCTGAGCCCCGGCGCGTCCCGCCGTCCCCACTTTCGTGCGGGAAACGGGAGGCTTCGGGGGCACTTCCGTGCGGGAAACGGGAGGCTTCCGCGCGACGACCGCGCGGCAGGTTCCCGTTTCCCACACGAAAACGGCGGCTCAGGCTCCCGTTTCCCACACGAAAGTGTCCGGCGTCGGGGCCAGCGTCCCGGGGTCAGCCGATGACCGCGTCCACCAGCCGCTGCGCCTCCGCCTGCACCTGCTTGAGGTGATCGGGCCCGCGGAAGGACTCCGCGTAGATCTTGTACACGTCCTCGGTGCCGGAGGGCCGGGCGGCGAACCACGCGTTCTGCGTGACCACCTTGAGCCCGCCGATCGGGGCGTCGTTGCCGGGCGCGTTCGTCAGTGTGGCGAGGATGGTCTCGCCGGCCAGCTCGGTCACGGGGACGTCGTCGGGGGAGAGGGTCTTCAGCTTCGCCTTCTGCTCGGCGGTCGCCGGGGCGTCGATGCGCGCGTACGCCGGGGAGCCGTGCAGCGCCACGAGGTCCCGGTACCGCTCGGACGGGGACTGGCCGGTCACGGCGATGATCTCCGCGGCGAGCAGGCACAGCAGCATGCCGTCCTTGTCCGTGGACCACGCGCCGCCGTCGAACTTCACGAAGGACGCGCCCGCGGACTCCTCGCCGCCGAACACGCCGGTGCCCGTGAGCAGGCCGGGCACGAACCACTTGAAGCCCACCGGCACCTCCACGAGCTCGCGGCCGAGGTCCCCGGCCACACGGTCGATCATGGAGGAGGAGACCAGGGTCTTGCCCACGCCGGCGTCGGCGGGCCAGCGCCGGCGGTGCCGGTAGAGGTAGTCGATGGCCACGGCCAGGAAGTGGTTGGGGTTCATCAGGCCGCCGTCCGGGGTGACGATCCCGTGGCGGTCGGCGTCGGCGTCGTTGCCGGTGGCGACGTCGAAGGGGGCCTCGCCGTCGGCGTCCGGGCGCATGCGCTCGATCAGCGACGCCATGGCGTGCGGGGAGGAGCAGTCCATGCGGATCTTGCCGTCCCAGTCCAGGGTCATGAAGCCGAACGTCGGGTCGGCCTCGGGGTTGACCACGGTGAGGTCGAGCCCGTGCCGCCGCCCGATCTCACCCCAATACGCCACGGACGCCCCGCCCATGGGGTCGGCGCCGATGCGCACGCCGGCGTCGCGGATCGCCTCGAGGTCCAGCACCTGGGGCAGATCGGAGACGTAGCGGTCCAGGAAGTCGAACTCACCCAGGCGCGGGTGGCCGGCGACGTCGGCGCCCGCCACGCGGCGCACGCCCTCCAGCCCGGCGGCGAGCAGCTCGTTGGCGCGGTCCGCGATCCACGAGGTGGCCTCGGTGTCCGCGGGGCCGCCGTGGGGCGGGTTGTACTTGAAGCCGCCGTCCGCGGGCGGGTTGTGCGACGGCGTGATCACCAGGCCGTCCACGAGGCCGGCGTTGTCCCCGTCGGCGGCGAAGCCGGCCGGGGTGAGCTCGCGGCCGGCGTTGAGGTGCAGGATCGCGTGGGAGACCGCCGGGGTGGGGGTGAACCCGCCGCGGGCGTCCACCCGCACCTCCACGTCGTTGCCGAGCAGCACCTCGACGGCGGTGTCCTGCGCCGGCCCGGAGAGGGCGTGGGTGTCCTTGCCCACGAGGATCGCGCCGGTGATGCCGTGGGCGGCCCGGTACTCGACCACGGCCTGCGTGATGGCGGCGATGTGGTCGTCGTTGAACGAGGTCTTCAGCGCCGAGCCGCGGTGCCCGGAGGTGCCGAACACGACCTTCTGGGCGGGGTCCGTCACGTCCGGCCGACCGGTGCGGTACGCCTCGAGGAGGGCGTCGACGTCGATGAGGTCCTGCGGCTGGGCGGGGGTGCCGGGACGCTCCGAGGCGGGGATGGCGGCGGTGTTCTCGGTCATGTCCCTCACCTTGGCACGGGCGGCGGGGCGGGGGAAGACGCCCCGTCCATCATGACGAGGCGGCGGGGGCCCCGTGGCAGGAGGGGCACAGGCCCCAGTAGTAGACCTCGGCTTCGTCGATGAGGAAGCCGTGGTCGGTCCGGGCCTCGAGGCAGGGCGCCTGGCCGGTGTGGCAGGGCACGTCCACCACGGTGCTGCACTCGCGGCAGACGAGGTGGTGGTGGTTGTCGTCCCGGCGGATCTCGTAGCGGGCCGTGGAGCCGGCCGGCTGGATGGAGCGCACGAGGCCGACGTCCGTGAGGGTGTGCAGGGAGTCGTACACGGCCTGGTGGGAGACGGCGGGCAGTTCGCGGCGGACGGCGGCGAGGACGGTGGCGGCGTCCGCGTGGGGGCACTCGCCCAGGGCGGTGAGCACCGCGACCCGCGGCCGGGTGACGCGCAGGCCGGCGGCGCGCAGCAGCGTGCGCTCGTCCGGGGTCTGCGTCGTCGTGTCCATGTCCGTCGATACCATCCCGTTCTCTGGAACATGTCAAGAAAGCGCGGACCGTGATCGCTCCCGGCGGACCGGGCATTCCCGCCCGACCGCCGCCTGACTACGGTGAATCCTCTGACCCCGGGCTCCCTCGGCCCGGGCCGCCGACGAGGAGGACCGCACCCATGGCCCAGCCCGAGCCCGTCCGCCTCGCGCCCCCGGGGCGCACCGCGGAGCCCGACGACGCCCGTCCCGCCGAGCGCGCCCTGCTCGCCGCGGCGTCGGCCTGCGGCGGCGACGTCGCCCCGATGCTGGCCCTGCTCGGTGCGGGACGCGCCACTGACACCGAGGCCGCGGCCCCCGACGCCGCCCCGCTGGAGCTGCCCCTCACCGGCGAGGGCCGCACGCGGCAGCAGTGGGAGCTGCTCGCCTCGGTGGCGGCCCAGGACCTCTCCGCCGCGCGCGTGCTCGAGCCGCACCTGGACGCGCTCTCGATCCTCTCCCAGGCGTCCGTGCCCGCCCCGGCCGGGCTGCTGGGGGTCTACGCCTCGGAGTCCGGCGGGCGCACGCCCCGCCTCACCCCGGCGCCCCACGACGACGACGCCGGCTCGGCCTCGGACGGCCGGCCCGACGCCGGCCCGGACGCCTGGCTGCTCGACGGCGAGAAGCCGTGGTGCTCGCTCGCGGACGAGTGCGCGGCCGCCGTGATCACGGGGCGCGAGGCCGACGGCACCCGCCGCGCCGTCCTCGTGGACCTGAACCACCCGGGCGTCGCCGAGACCTCCTCCGCGTGGCCGGCCCTGGGCCTGGCCCCGATCCGCACGGTGGGCCTGGGCTTCGACGCGGTGCCCGGCACGGCCGTGGGCGGGCCCGAGTGGTACCTGCGCCGCCCCGGCTTCGCGTGGGGCGGCATCGGCGTGGCCGCGGTGTGGTTCGGCGGCGCCGTGGGCATCGCCCGCACCCTGCGGGACGCCACCCGCTCCCGCGCGGCCGCCGAGGCGGAGGGCCGCGGACCGGGTCCGGACCAGGTGGCCCAGGCCGCGCTCGGCCGGGTGGACCGGCTGCTGCACGCGATGGCCGCCCTGCTGGCCCGCGCCGCCGAGGACGTGGACGCCGGCCGCCTGGACCACGGACGCGGCATGGTCGAGGCCGACCGCATCCGCGGCACCGTGGCGCAGCTGTGCACCGAGGTGGTGGACGTCGTCGGGCAGGCCACCGGCCCCGGCCCCCTCACGGGCAGCGCGGCGCACGCGCGCGCCGTCGCCGACCTGCAGGTCTACCTGCGCCAGCACCACGCCCACCGCGACGACGCCCGGCTCGGCCGCGCGCTGCTCGACGGCGACGCCGACGGCGGCTGGACGTGGTGAGCTTCTCCCACACCGACGCCGGCACGTCCGAGGAGGCCTGGGCGGCCGCCGGCGTGGGCGCGCTGCCCGCGCTGGAGGCGCCCGCGTGGGGCGCCGACACCCTGCTGCTGGTGGCCGTCGCCCACCCCGACGACGAGACGCTCGGCGCCACCGGCCTGATCCGCTCCGCCCTGCGCGGCGGGGCGCGCGTGCACGTGCTCGTGGCCACCGCCGGCGAGGCGTCCCACCCGGACTCGCCCACGCACGCCCCCGAGGACCTCGTGCGGCTGCGCCGGACCGAGATGGAGCACGCCCTGGACGCGCTCGCCGCGGACCTGCCCGGCCCCGGGGAGGACCGCCGGTCGGCGCTGACCTGGGAGTCCCTCGGCCTGCCCGACTCCGGCGTGGCCGGGCGCGAGGACGCGGTGCGCGCCGCCGTCGTCGCCGCCCTGGCCGCCCACCCCGGCCCCGCGGTGCTCGCCTCCCACGACCCGGGGGACGGGCACGCGGACCACGAGGCCGTGGGCCGGGCCGTGGGGGAGCTCGCCGGCGAGCGGGACCTGCCGCTGTGCGCGTTCCCCATCTGGTTCTGGCACTGGGCCGACCCGGCCGAGCTGCCCGCCCGCCGCTACCGGCGGCTGGCGCTCACCGACGACGACCGGGCCGCCCGCCGCGCCGCCCTCGACGCCCACGCCTCCCAGGTGCGCCCCCTCTCCGACGCCCCCGGGGACGAGGCCGTCCTCGGGCCGCAGGTGCTGGCCCACCACGACCGCCCGTTCGAGGCGCACCGCCTCTCCGGCCCCGACGACGCCGACGCCCACCGCGCCGCCGCCGTCTTCGACCGCCTCTACCGCGAGCACGAGGACCCGTGGCGGTACCTCAGCTCCCCGTACGAGGCCCGCAAGCGCGCGCTCACCCTCGCCGTGCTGCCCCGCCCCCGGTACGGGACGGTGGTGGAGGCCGGCGCGTCCATCGGGGTGCTCACCGGGGAGGTGGCCGCCCGCGCGGACCGCGTGGTCGGCCTGGAGGCCTCGCCCACGGCCGTGGAGCGCGCTGCCGCCCGCCTCGCGGACACGCCCCACGCCGAGGTGCGCCGGGCCGTGCTGCCCGGGCACTGGCCGGACGACGTCGCCGGGGCCGACCTCGTGATCGCCTCGGAGATCGGCTACTTCCTGCAGCCCGAGGAGCTCGACGCGCTCGTCGACGACGCCGACGCCGCCCTCGCCCCCGGCGGGGAGCTGCTGCTGTGCCACTGGCGCCACCCCATCGAGGGCTGGCCGCTGGACGGGGACGCCGTGCACGCGCGCGTCGCCGCGGACCCGCGCTGGCGCGTGCGCACCGAGCTCGTGGAGGAGGACTTCCGGATCAGCCTGCACGTGCGCGCCGCCGCCGCCACCCACGCCGTGGTGATCGTGCCCGCCAAGGACGAGCAGGAGCGGCTGCCCGCCGCGCTCGCGGCCCTCGGCGCCGCCCTGGACCGCTGGGAGGAGCACCACGCGCAGGGCAGCGCCGCCGTGGTGGTCGCCGCGGACCGCTGCGACGACGCCACGGTGGCCGCCGCCGAGGCGGCCCGGCACGCGGACCCGCGCGTGCA
>NZ_JANQCJ010000125.1:0-6577 GCF_024723355.1 Micrococcus sp. HG099
CGCGGGCGGCGTCGGTCGGGGCGGCGTCGGGTGCGGTGCGGGGGCTCATGCGCCCTCCTCCGGGTCGAGGGCGGGTCCGGCGGTCGACGCGCCGGCGCGGCGCCGTCGGACGGGGGTGCGCAGGGTCAGGTACCCGGCGCCCAGGAGGGCGAGGCCGAGCACCGGCAGGACGATCATGTCGTCCACGAAGTTCAGGGAGACCGCGCCCCACGCCACGAGGAACGCCCACAGCCACAGCAGCCACACGGCCTGGGCGTGCGTGTAGCCGCCGTCCACGAGCTTGTGGTGCAGGTGGCCCCGGTCCGCGGAGAACGGGCTGGCGCCCCGGGCGGTGCGGCGCAGCACGGCGAGGGCCAGGTCCAGCAGCGGCAGGGCGAGGACGGCGATCGGCAGCAGGATGGGCATGTAGGCGGGCACGTTGCGGAAGCGCATGCCGTCCAGCGCGTTCACGTCCGCGGTGACGGCGACGGCGGCGGCGGCCATCAGCAGGCCCAGCAGCATGGCCCCCACCTCGCCCATGAAGATCCGGGCCGGGAAGCGGTTGAAGGGCAGGAAGCCCAGGCAGGCGCCCACGAGCAGCGCCATCAGCAGCGTGGCCAGGTTGGCGTAGTCGAACTGGTTGATGGTGCGCGTGAGCAGATAGGAGTAGACGAAGAACGCGGAGCCACCGATCAGGGCGACGCCGGCCGCGAGCCCGTCGAGGCCGTCCACGAAGTTGAGGGCGTTCATGGTGAGCACCACGGCGAACACCGTCAGCGCGATCTGCATGGCCTCGCTGCCCACGGGGATCCACCCCACGGGCATGGCCTCGATCCGGATCCCGCCGAGGGCCACCGCGAGCCCGGCGCAGACCTGGCCCGCCATCTTCACCCACCAGCGCAGGTCCCAGAGGTCGTCCGCGATGCCCACCACGAGCACCACGGCGACGGCGACGAGCAGCCCGACCATGGCGGCGTCGTCCGCGTAGATCCCCTGGAGGAACGGCACCGTGCCGCCCACGGCCAGGCCCACGAGGACGGCGGCGGCCATGGCCACGCCGCCCAGCTTGGGGATGGGCCGGCGGTGCATGTCCCGCTGGCGCACGGGCGTGAAGACGCGCGCCCGCAGGCCGATGCGCCGCATGAGGGGCGTGAGAGCCCCGCAGGCGAGGGCCGTGACCACGACCAGGACGAGGTAGGCGCGCATGGGGGCCGGTCAGGCCTCCCGGCCCGCGCGGTCGGCGGCGTCGTCGCCGTCCGGGGCGGGGGTCGGCGCGGCCGCGGCCGGGGTCTCGGCCACGGGCTCGGCCGCGAGGCGGTCGGCGGGCACCGGGGGCTCCTCGCCCTCGGCGAGCAGGTCCGGCACCACCGCGCGCAGCTCCTCCAGGGGCACGGCGCCCTGCCGGGCCACGCGGAACGGGGTGACGGTGCAGTCCACGATCGTCGAGGGATCCCGGCTCTCGCGGGGGCCGGCGTCGAGGTAGAGGGCCACGGACTCCCCCAGCATCGAGCGGGCAGCGTCGGCGGTGGTGGCGGCGTCCATGCCGGTGCGGTTCGCGCTGGAGACGGCCATGGGCCCCACGGCGTAGAGCAGCTCGCGGGCGACCGCGTCGTCCGGCACGCGCAGGGCGACGGTGCCGCGGGTCTCCCCCAGGTCCCAGGTCAGGGTCGGCTGGGACTTGAGGATCAGGGTGAGGGCGCCGGGCCAGAAGCGCTCGGCGAGGGCCTCGGCCTCCTCCGGCACGTCGTACGCGAGGCCCGCCATCACGCGGCGGTCCGCGATGAGGACGGGCGGCGGCATGGTGCGGCCACGGCCCTTGGCGGCCAGCAGCACGGCCACGGCCAGGGGGGAGAACGCGTCAGCTCCGATGCCGTAGACGGTGTCCGTGGGCAGGACCACGCAGCCACGGTCCGCGAGGACCTCGCGGGCGCGGGCCACGGCATTCTCGAGGGCGGCCGGATCCGAGACGTCGATGAAGTCACTCACGTCGGTCATTCTTCCACCTCCGCGCCCGCCGCGGCTTCGCAGGACCGGCGCGCCGTGAGGAACCGGTCTCGTCCGGTGAGGTCCTGGTGGACGCAGACGCCCGTGAACCGGGGGTCCGCGTCGAGGGCGCCCAGGAGGGCCGGGCCCTGCGTCTCGTGGTGCTCCATGGCGAAGAGGCCGCCCGGGGCGAGCAGCTCCGTCGCTCGGTGCGCGATGGCCTGCGGGATCCGCAGCCCGGCCGCGTCCCCGCCGTAGAGGGCGCGGGCGGGGTCGAGCCGCGCCTCGGCCTGGACGGGCGTCTCCGCCTCGGGCACATAGGGCGGATTGCTCACCACGACGTCCACGCGGCCCTCCAGCTCGGGGAGCGCGACAAGCGCATCGCCTTGTCGCAGGTGCACGCCGCGCGGCTCCAGGTTGCGCCGCGCCCAGCCGGCCGCCTCGTCGTCGAGCTCCACGGCGGTGACCGCCACGTCCCGCCCGTGCTCCTGCGCCCACGCGGCGACGGCCGCGGCGATCGCGCCCGAGCCGGTGCACAGGTCCACCACCGTGGCCGCGGCCGGGCGCGCCGTCAGCTCCGCCAGGACCGCGTCCACGAGCAGCTCGGTCTCCGGGCGGGGCAGGAACACGCCGGGGCCCACCGCCAGGTCCAGCCCGTGGAAGAACGCGACACCCGTGAGGTGCTGCACCGGCTCCCGCCGCGCGCGGCGCGCCACGAGGGCCGCGAAGCGCTCGGCCTCCCCCGCGGTGCCCGCGGCCCCGGCGAACACCCGGGCCAGCAGCTCGCCGCGCCCGAGGCCGAGGACGTGGGCCAGCAGCAGCTCCGCGTCCACGCGGGGCGAGTCCACGCCGGCCTCGGCCAGCAGGCCCGTCGCCCGCCGCAGGGCCTGCGCCCACGGCTCCGACTCGTCCGCGGCGCTCACGGGTCCCCGCCCAGGGCGGCGAGGCGGCGCTCCTCGTCCAGGGCCAGGCAGGAGGCGACGACGGCCTCGAGGTCCCCGTCCAGTACGGCGTCCAGGTTGTGCGCCTTGTACCCGGTGCGGTGGTCCGCGATCCGGTTCTCGGGGAAGTTGTAGGTGCGGATGCGCTCGGAGCGGTCCATCGTGCGCACCTGGGCGGCGCGGGCGGCCGAGTCCTCGGCGTCCTGCTCCGCGCGCCGGCGCTCCAGCAGCCGGGAGCGCAGCACGCGCATCGCGGCCTCCCGGTTCTGGATCTGCGACTTCTCGTTCTGCATGGACACCACGATGCCCGTGGGCAGGTGCGTCAGGCGCACGGCCGAGTCGGTGGTGTTCACGGACTGGCCGCCGGGGCCCGAGGAGCGGAACACGTCCGTCTTCACCTCGTTCGGGTCGATCCGCACCTCGTCCGGGGCGTCCACCTCGGGCAGCACGAGCACGCCGGCCGCCGAGGTGTGGATGCGGCCCTGGGACTCCGTCACCGGCACCCGCTGCACCCGGTGCACTCCGCCCTCGAACTTCAGGCGGGCGAACACGCCCTCGGCGGGGTCCGTGGCGCCGGCGCGGATCGCCACGTGCACGTCCTTGTAGCCGCCCAGGTCCGAGTGCGTGGCCGAGAGGACCTCCGTCTTCCAGCCCCGGGACTCCGCGTAGCGCAGGTACATGCGCAGCAGGTCGCCGGCGAACAGGGCGGCTTCCTCGCCGCCCTCCCCGCCCTTGATCTCCAGGATCACGTCCCGCGCGTCGTCGGGATCCCGCGGGATCAGCAGCCGGCGCAGGCGCTCGGCGGCCGCCGTCTCGGCCTCCTCGAGGCCCGGCACCTCCGCCGCGAACGCCGCCGCGTCGTCGTCGCCGGCCGCAGCCAGCTCCCGCGCGTCGGCGAGCTCCGCGGCGGCCTCGCGCCACGCGGCGTGCGCCGTCACCACGGCGCCGAGCTCAGCGAAGCGGCGGTTCAGCCGGCGGGCGAGCACCGGGTCCTGGTGCACCGCCGGGTCGGACAGGCGCGCCGTCAGCTCGCGATGCTCCGCCAGCAGCCGGTCCACGGCCTCGCGCCGTTCCTCCGAGTCGAACACGTCCCTGCCTCTCCTCCCCCGGTCGGCCACGACCGGACGCCCTGACGCACACGGCCCCGTCCCGGTCCAGCGGAGACGAGCTCCTCCAGTCGGGACGGGGCCGTGCGGCCGTGGATCAGTCCTCGCCCTTGGCCCCGAGCGTGGTCTTGGAGACCAGCATGAGGAACTCGGCGTTGGACCCGGTGTCCTTGATCTTGTTGGTGAGCAGCTCGAGCGCCTGCTGCTGCTCGAGGCCGGAGAGCACCCGGCGCAGCTTCCACATGATCTTGACCTCCTCCGGGGAGAGCAGTGCCTCCTCGCGGCGGGTGCCGGACGCGTTGACGTCCACCGCCGGGAAGATGCGGCGCTCGGCGAGGTGCCGGGACAGGCGCAGCTCCATGTTGCCGGTGCCCTTGAACTCCTCGAAGATCACTTCGTCCATGCGCGAGCCCGTCTCCACGAGCGCGGTGGCGAGGATGGTCAGCGAGCCGCCGTTCTCGATGTTGCGGGCGGCGCCGAAGAACTTCTTCGGCGGGTACAGCGCGGAGGAGTCCACGCCGCCGGAGAGGATGCGGCCCGAGGCCGGGGCGGCCAGGTTGTAGGCGCGGCCCAGGCGGGTCATGGAGTCGAGCAGCACGACGACGTCGCGGCCCATCTCCACGAGGCGCTTGGCGCGCTCGATGGCCAGCTCGGCGAGGGTGGTGTGGTCGTCCGCCGGGCGGTCGAACGTGGAGGCGATGACCTCGCCGTCCACCGACCGCTGCATGTCGGTGACCTCCTCGGGGCGCTCGTCCACGAGCACCATCATGAGGTGGACCTCGGGGTTGTTCGTCTTGATCGCGTTGGCGATCGACTGCAGGATCATCGTCTTGCCTGCCTTGGGCGGGGAGACGATGAGGCCGCGCTGGCCCTTGCCGATGGGGCTGACCAGATCGATCACGCGGGGGCCGACCTGCTTGGGGTCGGTCTCCAGGCGCAGGCGCTCCTGCGGGTACAGGGGCACGAGCTTGGCGAACTCCACGCGCTCGGGGTGCTCCACGGCCGGCTGGCCGTTGACGGAGGAGATCTTCACCAGCGCGTTGAACTTCTGGCGGTTGGAGCCGCCGCCCTGGTGCTGCGGCTTCTCGCCCTCGCGGGGGGCGCGGATGGCGCCGACGACGGCGTCGCCCTTGCGCAGGCCGTGCTTCTTGACCATGGCCAGGGACACGTAGACGTCGTTCGGGCCGGGCAGGTAGCCGGAGGTGCGCACGAACGCGTAGTTGTCCAGCACGTCGAGGATGCCGGCCACGGGCTGCAGGACGTCGTCCTCGGTCAGCTCCGTCTCGTCCACGTCGGGGCCGCCGCGTCCGCGGCGGTTGCGCCCGCGCTCGTTGCGGTTGCGGCGGTTGCGGCGGCCGCGGCCGCCCTCGTCGTCGCGGTCGTCGCGGCGGTTCCGGTCGTTGCGGCCGCCGCCCTGCCCGCCGTCCTCGGACTTGTCCTGCTTCTGCTCGCGGGATCCGTCGCGGTCGCGGCCGTTGCCGTTCTCGCGGTCGCGGCCGTTGTCCCGGCCGTTGCGGCCGCGGTTCCCGCGACCGTTCTCGCGGTCGCCGGAGTCCTGGGCGCGGTCGCCGCCGCGGTCCTCGGCGGAGTCCTGGGCATGGTCCTGGCCGGCGTCCTCGCCGTCCTGGCGGCGGCGGTCCTGGCCGCGGGCGTCGTCGTCGCCGGTGCGGCGGCGGCCACGCGAGCGGCGCTCGCCCTGGGTGCGATCGCCGGAGTCCTGGGAGCCCTCGGCATCGCGGCCCTCGGCGGGCTGCTCGGCACGGCGCTCGGCCTGGTCCTTGCCGGACTCGGCCGACTGGGCGGCGGGGGCGGAGGTGTCCGCGTCGGCGCGGCGGGAGCGGCGGCGGGCCGGACGCTCGGCGGCCTCGGCGGGCTGCTCGGCGTCCTTGTCCGCGGCCGGGGCGGCCTCGGCGGCGGGGGCCGCGGCGACCTTGGCGGCACGCTCGGCGGCGGCGCGGTCGGCCACGGAGCCGCCCCGCTGGTGGTCGGAGATGGCGGTCACCAGGTCGGCCTTGCGCATGCGCGAGCCGCCGGGGATGCCGAGCTGGGAGGCCAGGGCCTGGAGCTGGGCAAGCTTGAGAGCGGCCAGGCCGCCGCCGGTGGTCGGCGTGGTCTGTTCCGTGGATTCGGTCACGAAGGTTCCTTCTCCCTCGAAAGCGGTCTGACGGCGCGGAGCGCGTCGGGCCGCGGTGTGCATCCGGCCGGGCCGCGCAGCGGCGCCCCAGAGGGCCGGGTTTCATGGTGTGAACTCATCAGGGTCGCCTCCCCTGCTCGTGCGCAGTCGCTGCGTGACGGGGCGGAGGCGTCCGGACTCGACCGAGCCGGAGACGTCCCGGACGCGGGCCGTGCTCGGCACGGGCGGTTCGCGGCGGGGTTCCGGCCGACGGCGATCGCGGCGTCCGGCCGACACAGGCCCGGCGCCGGCGACCCGGGCCGCGCGAAGCGGCAGGGTCAGCCGTGGTGGAGTGGTTCCACCCTAACACCGTCGGCGGCCACGGCCGGCACCAGCACGCGCCAGGCGTGCACGTCGTCCGCCGTGAGCGCCCGGGCGGCCGCCGCGGCCTGCTC
>NZ_JANQCJ010000126.1:0-6344 GCF_024723355.1 Micrococcus sp. HG099
GGCCGGGGTGCCGCCGTCGTCATCCCCCGCTGGGAGTTTCGGGTGACTTGTCGGGGGTGCAGGGCTCCTGCACCCCCGACAAGTCACCCGAAACTCCCGCACAACCGGGGGGCGGGCGCGGGTCAGCGGGTGTGGGCCTGGGGCCCGGTCAGATGGTGGCGAGGTTCGCGTTGACCATCTGGCCCTTGTAGTGCCTGCGCACGGAGACCTTGCGCTCGAGGTCCTCGATGATCGCCGGGGCGAAGTCCACGCCGTAGAGCGACTGGCAGGATCCCAGGCCGCCGGGGGAGAACACGTTCACCTCCATGAGCTTGTCGCCCACGATGTCCAGGCCCACGAGGAACATGCCGTCGGCGAGCAGCTTGGGGCGCACGGCCTCCACGAGCTCGAGCATCTCGTCGGTGACCTTGACCTTCTCGGCCTTGCCGCCGGCGGACATGTTGGAGCGCACGTCGTCCGGGGAGGAGCGACGGCGGAACGCGGCGTACTCGCCGTCCACCTGCAGCGGGCGGCCGTTCATCAGGAACATGCGCACGTCGCCGTTCTTGGCCTCGGGCAGGTACTCCTGGGCCACCACGTAGCCGTCGCGGGCGATGGCCTCGACGATCTGGGAGAGGTTCGGGGACTCCTTGCGGTCCACGAGGAACACGCCGGAGCCGCCGGAGCCCTGCAGGGGCTTGAGCACGGCCTTGCCGCCCATCTCGTCCACGAAGTCGGAGATGAGCTCCTCGTCGCGCGAGATCAGGGTGGTGGGCCGCACGATCTCCGGGAAGTGCTGGAAGTACGCCTTGGACAGGGCGTTGGCCAGGGTGTGCGGGTCGTTGACCACGAGCACGCCCGCGGCGGCGATGAGCTGGCCGAAGGACACGCCTGCGGTGGGAGCCCAGGGGCGGTCGGCGGTGTCGTCGGCGGGGTCGTTGCGCAGCATCACCACGTCGAAGTCGTCCACGCGGGTCTGGATCGCGTTCGCCTCGTCCTGCACGGCCTCGAGGTAGCGCTCGAGGGAGCGGTGGTTCTTGTCCGTGCCGTGCGCGAGCACGGAGAGGGAGCCGTCCGGCTCGTACGCGAAGTCGCCGGTGCCGAACAGGTGCACCTCGTGGCCGGCCTGGGTGGCGGCCAGCGCGAGGCGGGTGGTGGTGTAGACGGGCTTCTCGGTGGCGACGTCGTTGACGACGAATCCGATCTGCATGCTGGTGCTCCTGGGGTGGGGATGCGGGGTGGGTGCCGGGATGGGGTCGCGCCGGCGGGCGCGCGGCGGGGCCGCGGTGGCGGGTCGGGGCCGGCTCAGGCGTTGACGAGCTGCGCCGGGTCCACGATGCCATGCAGCGCGCGGACACGGGAGAGCGAGGCCTCCTCGGTGAGCCAGCGGGCCTGGATGCGGGCGGGCCGCAGGATCTGGCGGCGGTGCAGGTCCTCGAGCAGCGGCAGGTCCGCGAGGGAGAACTTGCCGAGCAGGAACAGGTCCAGCCCGTTGCCGCGCTGGACGTGGTCCACGAGGTCCAGCACGCCGCGCAGGTACACGGCGTCCTTGGTCATGCCGCCGGAGCGGAAGGCGCGCATCACGGTGGTGAACGCCGACGACACCGGGATGCCGTCCTCCACCAGCATGCGGTGGCACTCGCGGAAGTCGGCGCCGGCCACCATGCGGTGCACGGTGACCACGCGGGCGGCGAGCTGGCGCAGGCGGAAGGCGGTGAGCTGGCCGGTGGCCACCTCGGCGAGCACGGCCAGGCCCTCCTGGGTCTCGTCGTAGCCGGCGAGGCCGGTGGCCAGGCAGGCGATCGGCTGGGCGGAGCCGTTGACGTGGGTGACGAGGTGGGTGCCCACCTCGTGCTGCAGGAGCGCGACGGCGCGGGCCCGCTGGACGCGGGTCTCGGGGCCGACGAGGAGGGTGTCGCCGGAGACCATGACCCCGGAGACGTCGCGGCGGATCTCGGCGTGGGCCTCGATGTCCGCGTCCTGGTCGCGCAGGTGCTCGATCTCGTCCTGGGCCAGCTCGAGGAACTCCTTGGCGGTGAGGGCGTCCTCGCCGCCGGCGTCCGGCACGGGCACGGTGGCCAGGATGTGCTCGGCGGTCTCGCGCAGGGCGGGGGTGATGGCGCCGTACAGCTCGATGCTCAGCGGCATGAAGTCCGCGGTGTCGCGGGCCTGCAGCATCTCCAGCTGCAGGTCGAGCTCGCGCTTCTTGTTGCGCAGCAGGGTGCCCAGCACGGGGTCCTCGACGGCCTGGACGGGCACGTCGTAGAGGACCTGGCGCAGCACGTCCGGGTCGTCCTCGAGGCGCCGGTACGTGAAGGGCTCGAGCTCGTCGCCCTCGAGGAACGCCTTGCGGGCGGACTCCACGTTGGTGGGGGTCACGTCCAGCAGGAAGCGGAAGGTGGAGGCCAGCATGCCCAGCTCGTGGTCCACGGCACGGTCCGCGAGGGACAGGCCGGCCGGCGGCTGGTCGCCGGTCCAGCGGGAGAGCATGCGGGAGGCGACGACGCGGCCGGCGCCGCGGGCGCCCGAGGCGAGCGGGTCGCCCCCGTCGGCGGCCCGCCCCGCGAAGGACGGCTCCGCCGGCTGGAAGGGTCCCGTGGACTCCGGGTCGGCGGCCTCGTGCTCGGCGGGCATGGTGCCGTGGGTGTCGGGCGTCTCGCGCGCCCCGCCCTCGGGGGCGCCCACGGCGGCCTGGCCGGCCGTCGTCGGGCCCTCCTCGGGGTCCGGCGGCGCGGTCTCGGGGGTGGGGCGGCGCTCGGTGGCGAGGTCGGTCTCGGGGCTGTCCTGGGGGCTCACGGGGTCGGCACCTTCACGTCGGCGAGGGCCTGGGCGACGGCGTCGGCGGCGTCGGCCAGGGCGGCGGAGAGCTCGGCGACGACGGCCGGGTCCGGGCGGCCCGTCCACTCGTCCATGAACTCCTTCTTGAATTCCAGGGCCAGCACGCAGGCGGCGTCCGGGTGGCGGCGGTGGGCCCAGCGGGCCTCGTTCTGCCCCCAGAACCGCACGTTCTCGCGCACGTCGAGGCGGCGGCCGATCCCGGAGACCAGCGGGCGGGCCATGGAGTCCATGAACGCGTCCACCACGGGGATCCACGGCTCGCGGTCCAGGGAGCCGGTGCCCACGTTCACGTCGGGGTTCTGCTCCTGCGGGGCGGGGCCGGCGTCGGCACCGTCACGGCGGTGGTTGAACGAGTGGACGTCGAAGACGGCGTAGGGGCCGCGCGCGGCGAGCACGTCCAGCCGGCGGCCGAGCTCGGCGTACCAGGCGTCGTGGACCTGTCGGCTGCGCTCGGCGACGTCCTCGTCCAGGCGGCCGCCGCGCCACACGTCCAGGCCCCAGCACTGGCCGGGCTCCATGTAGACGGCGGTGGCGCGGGGGCGGTTGAGGTCCACCTCGAAGCGGGAGCGGTGCATGACCATGCCGGAGCCGACGCCGCCTGCGATCGCGTCCGTGAACGGGTCCTCTTCGCGGAAGCGGTCGTCCTCGGGCAGGATCATCCGCTCGGCCACCTCGGGCCGCAGGTCGTGGCCGGAGTGCACGGTGGTGAACACGACCTGGCCGGCGGCGGCCGGATCGTCCTTCCAGGGGCCGACGACGGCGAACGGCTCGCCGTGCGTGCGCGTGGACACGGATTCCACGGCGTCGGTGCGGGGATGCTCGGCGGCGAGATCGGTCATGGGAGCCGATCGTGGCCGACGCGGCGCCGCCGTGGCAAGGTCCGCCCGCACGGTGCGTGCCGGATCAGCGCCGCCAGCTGCGCCGCAGGACCGTGCGCAGGGCCAACCGCTGGGCCGCGCCCTGCAGCCGGGCCCGCCGGGCGGCGGCGCCCTCGGGCATGCGGATCATGCCCTCCTGGGCCACGGTGGCCACGAGGGTGCCGTCGCGGGTGAACACCGAGCCGGTGCCGAGCCCGCGGGCGCCCTGGGCGCTGGGGGAGTGCTGCACGTAGAGCAGCCACTCGTCCGCGCGGGCGGGCCGGTGGAACCACATGGCGTGGTCCAGGGAGGCCACGGACATCCCGGGCTGGATCCAGGCGACGCCGTGCTGGCGCAGGACGGGCTCGAGCAGCGTGTAGTCCGACGCGTAGGTGAGGGCGGCTACGTGCAAGGCGGGGTCGTCCGCCAGCGGCGTGAACGTCTTCATCCACACCATGTTCCGGTTCTCCGCCTCGGGGGCGGGGTCCACGTAGATCGCCGGGGTGACGTGCCGGATGTCGAAGGGGCGGGCCCAGGCCCACTCCTGGGCGATGGGGTGGTTGATGCGCCCGAGCACGTCGGCCGTGCTGGGGAGCTCCTCGGGCGCCGGGACGCCCTCGGGCATGGCCACATGGTGGTCCAGGGCGGCCTCGGCCGGCTCCTGGAACGAGCAGGTCAGGGCGAGGATGGCCTTCTCATTCTGCGTGGCCAGCACGCGGCGCACGGAGAAGGAGCGGCCGTCCCGCAGGGTCTCCACCGTGAACGTGATGGGCTGCAGGGCGTCGCCGGGGCGGATGAAGTAGCCGTGGATCGAGTGGACGGGCCGGTCCGCGGAGATCGTGCGGGAGGCTGCGGCCAGCGCCTGGGCGAGCACCTGTCCGCCGAACACGCGGCCGTGCGCCTGCCGCGGGGTGGTGCCGGTGAACCGGGGCTGGCCGGTCAGCGGGTCGGCGTCGGCCCGGTTCAGCTCCAGGATCCCGCGCAGCAAGTCCGTGGGGTCCTTGGGCGCCGACGCCGGGCGGGCCGAGGCGCGACCGGGGCGGGGGGCGGGATGACGCTGGGGCACGGGAGGCTCCTCTGTGCGGTGCTGAGCTGGGGGATGCGAGGCGGTGCGGGGCCCCGCCGGGGCGGGGCGGGCCCGGGACGCGACGGACCTGGGACAATGCTCGCATGACCGAGCCTTCCGCCGCCCCCGTCCTCCGCTTCGCCGATGAGCGCGCCGTGCGCGACCTGGAGCAGTTCGCCACGCGGGCCCGCCGGGTCTCGGACACGGGCATGCGCCTGCACGTGGTGCCCGAGGCCGGGCCCTCGCGGACGCCGATGCTCGCCCAATGGGTCTCGGTGCTGCAGCCGGCCGGCCTCGGCGACGAGGTGCCGGTCGTCCTCGGCCTGCGCACCGTTCCCCTGGCCACCGCCGAGTCGGCCGCGGACCTGGACGCCGTCGTCGCCCTGGGCGCGGTGACCGAGCGCACCGCCCGGTTGCGGAGCCGCCAGCCCGTGGACCTGGACTTCTCCGTCCCCCCGGGGCGGGAGCAGGTCACGTGGACCGCGCTCACGCCGCCGCGCTCCGGGTGGACGCCCGCCGCCGAGGTCGCCGACGAGGAGCTGGCGGACGTGGCCGAGCGCGGTGTGGCCGCCGTGCGCGAGGCGCTGCCGGAGAACCCCGGCGAGGCGATGGTCCGCAAGGTCCGCGCCCAGATGTGGGGTCCGCTGCTGGGCGGGGACGCCCTGGGCTTCCCCGCGGGAATGGCCTTCGGCGCCCACGCGCTGGGCTTCCTCCAGCCCGGCGGGCGGGCCCGCCTCAGCACGGCCGGGCCCTGGACCCGCCTGGACACCCCCGGCGGGTTCGTCCTGGGCCGGCCCGCCATGGCTGTCTGAGTCGACGGAAGCCGGACCCGGCCCGGGCCCGGGCCGACGCTCAGGCGGAGTTCTGCAGGGAGTGGGCCGCCCGCTCCAGGTAGTCCCAGAGCTCGGCCTCGTGCAGCGGGGACAGGCCGAGGGTGTCCACGGCCGCCCGCATGTGGGTGAGCCACGCGTCGCGCGCCGCCGGGTCGATCCGGTAGGGGGCGTGGCGCATGCGCAGCCGCGGGTGCCCGCGCTCCTCCGAGTAGGTGCGCGGCCCGCCCCAGTACTGCTCGAGGAACATGAGCAGGCGGCGCTGGGCGCCCTCGAAGTCGTCCTGCGGGTACATGGGGGAGAGCAGCTCGTCCTCGCGCACGCGGGCGTAGAACTCCGCGGTGAGCCGGTCGAAGGTCCCCCTGCCGCCCACGGCCTCGTAGAAGCTCGCCGCCTGGCCCGGCGCCGCGGTCTCGGCGGCGGGCGCGGGCGTGGCGGGGGAGGCGGCCCGGCCGGCCGCGGCGTCGAGCTCCTCGCCCACCGTGGGCTCGAGGAGGCGCGGATGCTGGCCGACCCACACGGTGCGGTCCGGGTCCACGCCGCTCACGCTCCCCTGCACGCGGGCGTCCGTGGTGCGCAGCAGTCCCGCGAGCAGGTGCAGGAGGGTGGACTTGCCGGTGCCGGAGGCCGAGCCGAGCACGGTGAGCGTGCCCGGCGCCGCGCGCAGGTCCACGCCCTGCAGGACGCGCCGGTCCCCGAAGGCCACGCCGACGTCCTCGAGGTGCACCGCGCCGGGCGGGGCCGCCGCGGGGCCGGCCGCGCGCGCCGGTGCGG
>NZ_JANQCJ010000127.1:0-6340 GCF_024723355.1 Micrococcus sp. HG099
CTCCGGGGCGGCGACGGCGAACGCCTCCGCGCGCGTCGCGTTCGCGAGCAGGTAGCCGCCGACGAGCGCGGTCGCGGCCGAGAGCAGGACGGCCACGCCGCGCCAGCGCAGCGGGGCGATCAGCACGGCGGCCGCCAGGAGGACGACGGCGCCGCCGGCGGCCCAGCGCCAGTGCACGGAGGCGCCCACCCAGCGGGCCACCTCGGAGCGGTCCACGTCCCGCAGGGCGTCCACGGTGACGGTCATGGTGAGGTCGGTGCGGTCCCGCAGCTCGGCGGCGCGCTCGTGGAGGGGGCCCACGAGGGTGTCCACGGCCCAGTCGCCGAAGTCCACGCCGAGCAGCCGCTCCACGAGCTCCTGGCCGGGCAGGTTCAGGCGGTCCTCGCGCAGGTCCGTCTCGAGGTCCCCGAGCGCCGCCGCCACGCCGGACTGGGCCACCGGGCCGAACGGTATCGTGAAGTCCCCGCCGGGCACCGGCCCCGTCGCGTCCGAGGCCTCCCGCAGGTCGTGCAGCCAGGCGCGACGGGCCTCGTCTGCGGTGTCGGACCAGCCGCGCACCACGCCCTCGTCCTGCGCCGCGGACTCCGCCATCGGGCGGACCAGGTCCTGGGCGAGCCCCCGCAGCGGCCCGGGCACGCCCTCGGGCACGGCGTCCCCCACCGCGTCGGCGACGGCCCCCGGGATGGCCGCGCGGACGTCGTCGTCGGAGGCCACCTGCTCCGCCGCCTGCCGCACCAGCGCGGGCCGGTGGGCGGCCTCGTCCACGAGGGCGCCGGCCGTGGCGAGCACGGCGAGCACCCCCGCGACGAGCGCGAGGAGCACGGCGGTCAGCTGGCGCATGGGGCGGTCCTTCCGGGGCGGGGGCTCGTCCACAGGGCTGAGGGGACGGCGACGGCGGCGCGTTACTGTGTCCGAGGGTACTGACACCCTCGTGATCGGGTCGTGGACCCGCCGCCGCTCCCCCGCCGGGAGGGCGCCGCCGCCAGGAACAGGAGCCGAACGTGGACCCCAGCAGCACCGCGCACGTCGAGGCGGACGCGCTCCTGGACGCCGGCGTGCCGGCCACCGCGTCCCAGACCTCGGCCGAGCGCCCGTGGCCGCTGCGGCGGCTCTCGGAGAACCTCAAGCTGCACATCGAGCGCGCCCCCGCCACGTGGATCGAGGGGCAGCTGATCGAGTACAAGAACAATCGCGGCAACGTGTACATGACCATGCGGGACCTCGAGGAGGAGTACTCCCTGCCCGTCACCGCGTGGCGGAACGTGGCCGTGACCTTCGAGGGCACGGTGCAGCAGGGCTCGCGCGTGGTGGCCCGGGTCAAGCCGAACTTCTGGACCAAGGCCGGGCGGCTGTCCATGGTGGTGCAGGAGATGCGCCCCGTGGGCCTCGGCGACCTGCTGGCCCGCGTGGAGGTGCTGCGCCGCCGCCTCGGCGAGGAGGGGCTGCTGGACCCGGCCCGCAAGCGCCCGCTGCCACTGCTGCCCGGTCTCGTGGGGCTCATCACCGGCCGGGACTCGGACGCGAAGAAGGACGTGCTGCGCAACGCCCAGCTGCGCTGGCCGGCGGTGCGGTTCGAGATCCGGGAGGTGGCGGTGCAGGGCCCGGAGGCGCCCCGCCAGGTGGCGGCCGCGCTCGCCGAGCTGGACGCCGACCCCGCCGTGGACGTGATCGTGATCGCCCGCGGCGGCGGCGCCCTCGAGGAGGTCGTGCTGCCGTTCTCGGACGAGGCGCTCGTGCGCGCCGTCGCCGCCGCCCGCACCCCCGTGGTCTCCGCCATCGGCCACGAGGCGGACCGGCCCGTGCTGGACGACGTCGCGGACGTGCGCGCCTCCACCCCCACGGACGCGGCCAAGCGCATTGTCCCGGACGCCGCCCAGGAGGCCGCCGGCATCGCCGAGGCCCGTCGCCGGCTCGCCGCCGCGGTGGAGCGCCGGGTCCAGCGCGAGGACGAGGGGCTGGCCCAGCTGCACTCCCGCCCCGTGCTCGCGGACCCGGTGGTCATGGTGGACGGGCGCGAGCAGGACCTGCACGCCTGGCGCGAGCGCGCCCGGCGCGCCACGGCGCACCGGCTCACCCGCGAGCGCGACGCCGTCGAGCACCTGGTGGCCCGCGTGCGCGCGCTCTCCCCGCAGCAGACCCTGGACCGCGGCTACGCGGTGGTCCAGCAGGAGGGCCGGCTGATCCGGGACGCGGCGCAGGTGGCCCCCGGGGAGGACGTGGACATCCTCGTGGCCTCCGGGCGGATCAGCGCGGAGGTCACCGCCGTGCGCCCCGGTCGCGTGGGCGGCGCGGGGACGGTGCAGGACGAGGACGAGCAGGCAGGAACGAAGGAGCAGGCATGACCGAGCAGCAGCAGGAGCAGACCGGCGCCCCCGTGGAGGGCTTCACCTCGGCGGACACGTCGGACGTGGCGGGCATGAGCTACGAGCAGGCGCGCGCCGAGCTCGTGGAGACCGTCACACGGCTCGAGGCCGGCGGCGCCGGCCTCGAGGAGTCGCTGGCGCTGTGGGAGCGGGGCGAGGCCCTGGCCGCCCGCTGCCAGGCCTGGCTCGACGGCGCCCGCGCCCGCCTCGACGAGGTGCGCGGCGCGGCCGACTCCCCCACCCCCTGACCCCAGCGCTTTCGTGCGGGAAACGGGAGGCGTCCCCGGCGCTTTCGTGCGGGAAACGGGAGGCTTTCCCTTCACCCAGCCCGCACACGCGCGGGGGCGAGGGCCCACCGGCCCCCGCCCCCGCGCGTCGTCATCCCGCCGGGATCAGGCGGTCTGGTCCTCGTGCTTGCCCTCGGCCAGCTCCTCCACGACCTTGGCGTTGAAGGCGTCGAGGTCCTCCGGGGAGCGCGAGGTGGTCAGACCGGCGTCGACGACGACCTCCTCGTCCACCCACTGCGCACCGGCGTTCTTCAGGTCGGTCTTCAGCGAGGAGTAGCTGGTCATCTTCCGACCCTCCACGACGCCGGCCTCGATCAGCGTCCACGGGGCGTGGCAGATCGCCGCCACCGGCTTGTGCTGGTCGAAGAAGGCACGCACGAACGCCTGGGCGTCCTTGTCGACGCGCATGGCGTCCGCATTCAGGGTGCCGCCCGGCATCACAAGGCCGTCGAAGTCCTCGGCCTTGGCGTCCTTCACCGTCGTGTTCACCTCGAAGGACTCGCCGTGATCCCAGTCGGACTGCATCGCGGTGATGGTGCCGGACTCCGGCGAGACGAGCACGGGGGTCGCGCCGGCGGCGATCACGGCCTCCCACGGGGAGGTCAGCTCGACCTGCTCGACGCCGTTGGTCGCGAGGAACGCGACGGTCTTGCCGGTCAGCGGGGCGTTCTGGGCAGCGTTCTCAGTCATGAGTCCACCTTTCGGATCGGGTCCGGCACGCCTCTGCGGCGCCCGGTGTCCCTCCATCAACTCACCGCGGCTCCCGGCCTGGCAAGGTCCCGCCACCACTGCCCGCCCACCGCAACGACGGCGGCGCTCAGCCCGCCAGCAGACGACGGCGGGCGGCCGCGACGTCGAAGTCGGCCTCGGGCCAGTCGAGGTCCAGCCCCTGCAGGGTCTCGATCAGCAGCTGCTGCACGGCCAGGCGCGCGAACCACTTGCGGTCCGCCGGCACCACGAACCACGGGGCGTCCTCGGTGTCCGTGCGCTCGATCGCGATCCGGTACGCGTCCATGTAGTCGTCCCAGTAGGCACGGTCGTCGAGGTCGCCCTCGTTGAACTTCCAGTGCTTCGTGGGGTCGTCGAGGCGCGCGAGGAGCCGCTCGGCTTGCTCCTCGGCGGAGATCCGCAGCATCACCTTCACGATCCGGGTGCCGGCGGCGCGCACGCGGGACTCGAACTCGCGGATGGCCCCGTAGCGCTCCTCCACCTCGGCCAGTGGGGACAGCTCCCGCACCCGGTGCACGAGGACGTCCTCGTAGTGGGAGCGGTCGAACACGGAGACCCGGCCGGGGCGGGGCAGGTGCGGGCGGATGCGCCACAGGAAGTCGTGGGCGCGCTCCTCCGCCGTGGGCGCCTTGAAGGCGTGCAGGTGGACGCCCTGGGGGTCCATCGCCCCGATCACGTGGCGCATGATCCCGCCCTTGCCGGCGGTGTCCATGCCCTGGATCACCAGCAGCAGCGACGGCACCTCGCCCGCGGGCGCCTCGCGCGTGGACTGCGCGAAGAGCAGCTCCTGCAGGTCGGCGAGCACGTCGGCGCGGTCGGCGAGGTCCTGCTTGCCCTGGGCCTTGCCGCCCGTGTAGCCGGGGGTCGCGGAGGCGTCGACGTCGGCCGGGTCCGCCACGGCGTCCCCGCGGCGGGCGGCGAACAGCTCCCGGGCGGGGGCCGAGAACACGCCCGTCCCGGCGCCTTCGGCGTCGTCCGGGCGGACGGTCTCGGCGGTGCCGTTCTCAGCCACGGCGCTCCCTCCAGTCCTCAAGGAAGTCCTCAAGACGGTCGAGGGCCACGTCCAGGTCCTCCACGCTGGGCAGCGTGACGAGCCGGAAGTGGTCCGTGTGCGGGTAGTTGAAGGCGCCGCCGTGGGAGACCAGGATCTTCTTGGCCCGCAGCAGGTCGATCACGAACTCCTGGTCGTCCTCGATCGCGTAGACCTCCGGGTCCAGGCGCGGGAACAGGTAGAGCGCACCCTGGGCGGGCTGGACGGAGACACCGGGGATGTCGTTGAGCCGCTTCTGCGCGAGGTTGCGCTGCTCGAGCAGGCGGCCGCCGGGGAGCACGAGGTCGTCGATGGACTGGTAGCCGCCGAGCGCCACCTGGATGGCGTGCTGGGCCGGCACGTTGGCGCACATGCGCATGTTGGCCAGCAGGGTGAGGCCCTCGAGGAAGTCGCGGGCGCGGTGCTTGGGGCCGGAGACGGCCACCCAGCCGGAGCGGAAGCCGGCCACGCGGTAGGCCTTGGACAGGCCGGAGAAGGTCAGGGTGAGCACGTCGTCGGACAGGCCGGCGGCGTTGATGTGCCGGGCGCCGTCGTAGGTGATCTTCTCGTAGATCTCGTCCGCCATCAGGACCAGGCCGTGCCGCCGGGCCACGTCGATGATGCCCTGGAGGATCTGGCGCGAGTAGACGGCGCCGGTGGGGTTGTTCGGGTTGATCAGGACGATGCCCTTGGTCCGCTCGGTCACGAGGGACTCGATGTGCTCGAGGTCGGGCGCCCAGCCCTCCTCCTCCACGCAGCGGTAGTGCACGGCGCGGCCGCCGGCCAGGGTGGTGGCGCCGGTCCACAGCGGGTAGTCGGGCGAGGGGACGAGGATCTCGTCACCGTCGTCCACGAGGGCCTGCAGCACCATGGAGATCATCTCGGACACGCCGTTGCCGATGAACACGTCCTCCACGCCGATGTCCCGGATGCCGCGGGACTCGTAGTACTGGGAGACGGCGGTGCGCGCCGAGTAGATGCCCTGCGAGTCCGAGTAGCCCTGCGCGTGGGGCAGGTGCCGGTACATGGCCTGCAGGATCGCGTCCGGCGCCTCGAACCCGAACGGGGCGGGGTTGCCGATGTTCAGCTTCATGATCCGGTGGCCGGCGGCCTCCATGCGCTGCGCCTCCTCCAGGATGGGGCCGCGCACGTCGTAGCGAACGTTCAGGAGCTTGGCGGACTGGCGGATCTGGCGGGGTCGCGGGGTGGGCATGCCCCCATCATGGCACCGCGGCGGGCGGCGTGCATCACAGGGACGCACGCGCGTCACGGGGCGTCTGCGGCGCCCGCGGCCGGGTCAGAACCAGGAGTCCCGGGGCATGAACCAGCCCTCGGGGACGTCCTCGAGCCCCTGGTCCACGAGCCAGTAGCGGGCGGCCTCGGCCGGCGGGAGCGCGTCCGCGCCGGTGGTGATCCGCTCGAGCTCGCGCAGCCCGTCCTCGTCGAGGGCGGAGAGCACTTCCTCGATGCGCCGCTGCGCGTCGTCGTCGAGGGCGTCCGGGGCGCCGACGGCGGCCAGGCGGCCCTCGGGCAGCACCCGCTCGGGGTCCTCGAGGGGCACGAGCATGCTCGCCGGGATCTCGGGGTCGGTGGCGGAGAGCAGTCCCAGCTGGGCCTGGTCGGCGACGACGACGGCGGCCGCGGACGCGTCCTCCTCCCGCCACGTCCCGGGCCGGCAGCCGGCGAGCCGGTCGAGCCGGGCGTGCAGGGCGGCGTTCGCCTGGGGATCGCCGACAAGGCCGGCCGGCAGCGCGGCCGTGAGCCCCTCGCACCGGCCGTTGAGGTCCTCGAGGGCGTCGAGCTCGAGCCGCGCAAGGAGTGGCGGCTGGAGTTCACCATCGGCGCCGCGCCCCGCTCCAGCTCGGTGGTCGCCACGCTGAACGAGGCCGTCTTCCGGCAGGGCTCGTTCACCCTCGGCCCGGTGTCCCTGC
>NZ_JANQCJ010000128.1:0-6332 GCF_024723355.1 Micrococcus sp. HG099
CGACGTGGACGCGGCCCGGGCCCGGCGCTCCGCCGCCGCGGGCCCGGCGGCGACGGCCCGGCTGCTGCAGTGGCTGCCCCTCGGCGGCGTGGGGCTGGCCTGGCTGCTCGGCTCGTCCCCGTGGGAGACCGTCTCGACCCCGTTCGGCGCCGTCGTCGCGGCGGTGGGGCTGCTGTTCTGGCTCGCCGGGCGGTCCTGGACCCGGCTGCTGCTGCGCTCGGCCGCCCGGGAGCCGGCGGCGCTGACGGCGCCGGTCGTGCTGGACGTGCTGGCGGCACTCCTGGGGGCGGGCCGGTCGCTGCCGGCCGCCCTGGACGACCTCGCCCGCACCCTGCCCGGGGCGCGCGGCCTGCGCGTGACGTCCGCGCTGCTGCTGTGGGGCCGCGGCTGGGACGAGGCGTGGGCGGGGATCGGGGAGGAGACCGTGTGGGCCGAGGCCGCCGCGCGGCTGCGCCCGCTGCACCGCTCCGGGATGGCGGGCGCGCGCACCCTGGCGGAGTCCGCCGCCGCGGCGCGGCAGCAGGGCCGGCGCGCGGACGAGCGCGCCGCGGAGGAGCTCGCGGTCCGGCTGGTGATGCCCCTGGGCCTGTGCCTGCTGCCGGCCTTCGTGTGCTGGGGCGTGATCCCGGTGGTCATGGCGCTGCTGGGGGCGGGCGCGTGAACGCCGGGCGCCTGAACACCGGACGCGGCAGGCGACGTCGGCCCACCCGGTCGGTCCACTCCTGCACAGCCCGCCGACGGGGCCGTCCCCTCCACGGATCGGCCCCGATGCCGGCGGGCCGAGGCCCCGGGACCGGAGTCTGGGACCAGCGGCCCGACCGGGACGCGACCACCGCCCCGCACACCGGGGCCGATTCCAGGAGGATCACCATGACCCAGCTCTCCCACACCGTCCACGACGCCCTCGCCACCGCCGCCGAGCGCCACCACCTCGCCCGCGTGGCCGACGCCGCGGCCGACGAGACCGGCGCCATCACGGCGGAGTACGGCATCCTCACGCTGGCCGCGGTCGGCTTCGCGGGCGTGCTCGCCGTGGTGCTCACCAGCCCGGACGTGCAGTCCCTGCTGGTCGAGCTCGTCTCGGGGGCGCTCCAGCGTGACTGACCCTCGAATCCCCGTCCCGCCGGCCGGGCCTCGTGCGGGTGCCCGGCCGGCGGGACGGCCCCGGTCCTCCCCGCGCGGCGAGGCCGGCGCCGTGACCGCGGAGTACGCGGTGCTGCTGCCCGTGATCGCGTTCGTCCTGGCGGCGGTGCTCCTGGCCGGGGCGGCCGCCGTGCAGCAGGTCCGCGGTCAGGACGCCGCGGCCGCGGCCGCCCGCATCCTCGCCCGGGGCGACGGCGAGGCCGAGGCCCGCCGGGCGGTGGCCCGCATGGCCGGCGACGACGCGGCGCTCGCCCACACGGCCGACGGCGGCTGGGTCGCCGTGGAGGTCTCCCAGCCCGGTCCCGGCCCGCTCGCCTGGGCCGAGGCGCTCACCCTGACCGCACGGGCCGCGGCGCCGCAGCAGCACCCCGGCGCCGCCGTCGACCCCGACGTGGGCCGGACGTGACGGGCCGTGCGCCGGGGGGCGTTCCTCGCGGGGCCGCCTCCGAGACGGGGTCGGGCACGGTCTCGGTGCTGGGCACCGCCGCGCTGGGGGCGGGGCTGCTGTTGGCGGTGGCCGCGCTGGGGCAGGCCTCCGTCGCGGGCGCCCAGGCCGCCGGGGCCGCCGACCTGGCCGCGCTCGCGGCCTCGGACGCCCGCCGGGGCCTCTCCGCGGGCGAGCCCTGCCTGGTCGCCGGACAGACGGCTGCACGCAACCGCGCCGCCGTCGTGGAGTGCGAGGTGCGCGAAAACGGCACGGTGCGGGTCTCCGTCGAGCGGGGACGTGCGCCGCTGCCGCCGGCGCTCGCCGCCGCGGTGGCCGGGCCACCGCGGCCGCAGGCGCCTCAGGCCGTGCCCGAGGACCCGCTCCCCGACGCGTCCTCGCCGTCCACGCCAACGCCGTCGTCGGTCCCGCCGTCCGTCTCGCCCGACCCCTCGGCGACCACGGGGACCAGATGATCCGCCTGTCCGATGAGGAAGCGCAGCACCGTCAGCGCCCCGGCCTTGTCCAGGGGGCTGTTGCGGTTGCCGCACTTGGGGGACTGCACGCAGGACGGGCAACCGGCCTCGCACTCGCAGGCGGCGATGGCCCCGGCGGTCGCCTCCACCCAGCGCCGCGCCTGCGCGAAGCCGCGTTCGGCGAAGCCCGCGCCGCCGGGGCGGCCGTCGTACACGAACACCGCGGGGGATCCGGTGTCCGGGTGCAGCACCATCGAGACGCCGCCGATGTCCCAGCGATCGTTGGAGGCCACGAGCGGCATCATGCCGATCATCGCGTGCTCGGCCGCGTGCAGGGCCCCCGGCAGTCGGTCCATGGTCAGGCCGGCGGCGATCAGCTCCTCCGACGACGCCTGGAACCACACCGCCGAGGTGAACAGGTCCCGGGCCGGCAGCTCGAGCGGCTCCTCGCCGAGCACCTCCCCGGAGACCAGGGCCTTGCGCTGGAAGGAGACCACCTGCGTGCGCACCTGCACGTCCCCGAGGCACCAGCGCAGGGTGCCCTCGCGTGCGTCGAGCCGGCGGTGCACGTCCACGATCTCGATCTCGGTGACGTCCCGGGCCTGCGTGGTGAAGTCCGGCCAGGCGCGCGTGACGATCACCGCGTGCGCGTCCTCGTCCAGCTCCTCCACCAGGTACGTGCGGTCCTGGTGCACATACACGGCCCCGGGGTGCGCCTGGTAGTGCGTCTGCGGGGAGTCCATGGTGCCCAGCAGCGTCCCGGACTCGGCGTCGATGATGTCCATGGGCCCGCCGCCGTCGTCGCGCAGGGAGACCATGCCGGCGGCGTGCTCGAGGTGCGTCCAGAACCAGCCCGCCGGACGCCGGCGCAGCAGCCCCTGCTCCACGAGCACGTCCAGCAGCGCCCGCACCCGCTCGGGGTCGCCGAACCGCTCGAACGCCTCGGGGGTGAGCGGCAGCTCGGCCGCGGCCGCGCACAGCTGCGGGCCGAGCAGGTGCGGGTTCTCCGGGTCCACCACGGTGTCCTCCACGCCGAGGTCGAACACGGCCTCGGGATGGTCCACCACGTACGTGTCCAGCGGGTCGTCCGAGGCCACGAAGAACGCGAGCGCGTCCTGTCCGCCGCGCCCGGCGCGGCCGATCTGCTGGAAGAACGACGCGCGGGTGCCCGGCCAGCCCGCCACCACCACGGCGTCCAGGCCGGCGACGTCGATGCCCATCTCCAGCGCGGGCGTGGAGGCCATGCCCAGCAGGCGCCCCGAGCGCAGGTCCGCCTCGAGGGCACGCCGCTCCTCCGGCAGGTAGCCGGAGCGGTAGGCCGCGATGCGAGAGCCCAGGCCCGCCTCGAGCTCCTCGAGCTGGCGCCGCGCGGCGGAGGCGATGGCCTCGGCGCCGCGCCGGGAGCGGATGAAGGCGAGGGTGCGCACCTGCTGCAGGGCGAGGTCGGTGAGCAGGTCGGCCGAGGCGGCCATGGCCGAGCGGCGCACCGGGGCGCCGTTCTCCCCGCGGCGGTCCGTGAGCTCGGGCTCCCAGAAGGCCACGGTGACGGCACCGTGCGGGGAGGCGTCCTCGGCCGCGGCGGTGGCCGGGGCCCCGATGAGCCGGGAGAAGTGTCCGGCCGGGTCCGCCGAGGTGGCGGAGGCCCCGATGAACACGGGCTCGGGCCTGTCCCCGCGCCAGTGCGCGGCCACGCGGCGCAGCCGCCGCAGCAGGATGCCCACCTGCGAGCCGAACACGCCGCGGTAGGAGTGGGACTCGTCCACCACCACGAACGCGAGGTGCCGGAAGAACCGCGCCCAGCGCTCGTGGTGGGGCAGGATCCCCACGTGCAGCATGTCCGGGTTGGTCATCAGCACGTTCGCGTGCTCGCGCGCCCAGATCCGGTCCGGGGGAGCGGTGTCCCCGTCGTAGGGCGCCGCCCGCAGCCAGGTCGCCCCGTCCCGCTCCAGCGCCCGCCACGCGAGCAGCTGGTCCGCGGCGAGGGCCTTGGTGGGGGACAGGTGCAGCACGGTGGCGTGCGGGTCCCCGGACAGCCGGATGCCGGCCGCGAGCTGGTAGGCGAGGGACTTGCCGGAGGCCGTGCCCGTGGCCACCACGGTGTGCGTGCCGGCGCCGGCCACGGTGGCGGCGCGGACCTGGTGCGCCCACGGCCGTTCGATCCCGCGGCCGGCGAACGCCCGCACGAGCGCCTCGGGTGTCTCCGAGGGCCAGTCGGCGTGCCGGGCCTCGCGCGCGGGCAGGGTCACCACGTGGCGGATCTGCTCGGGCAGGCCGTGGCGTCCGAGGGCGCCGCGCAGGACGTCGGCCGCCTCGCCCCCGGCCACGGGGTCGCCAGGCCGGGACACGCTCAGCCCCGCGACGACGTCGGCGACCGCGTCCGCCAGCGGCGCCGGCTCGTCCCAGGGATGGGCCTCGTCCCCGGGGTGGTCCGTCACGTCGACGTCGGCCGCCGCGTCTCGGCGGTCGCTCGGGCCGTCGTCGGGAGCGCCCCAGCCCGCGGCCGGGTCGGCCCACGGGTCGAACGCGTCGCCCGCCGCGGCGGGCTCCGGTGGGGGCGTGCTCACGCCCCCATGGTGCCGGTGTGCTCGGCGGTGGGCGTGTCCGCGGCCAGGCCGCGGCCCCAGATGGAGACGGGGCCCAGGTCGGTCCAGGCCAGGTGCTCGTAGAGCTTGCGGCCGTCCGGGGAGGCGACGAGCAGGCCGAGGCTGATCTCGCCGTCGCTCATCACCTCGGAGGTCAGGTAGCGCATCACGAGGGAGCCGAGGCCGCGGCGGCGGTGGCTCGGGGAGGTCCAGATGCGGTCGTAGACGGCGGTGCCGTCCTCCTGGGTGACCCAGCCGAGCGCGGCCAGCTCCTCCTCGCCCTCCGGGGCGGTGGAGGCGCCCACGGCCATGATGCGCAGGCGGACGCTGCCCTCCATGGGCTGGTCCACGCGGGCCTCATAGCCGTCCGGGAGCAGCGGCGGCTCGACGTCCTGAACCTCGGGGTCCATGTCCATGGACATGAAGCGCTCGGGCTCGGCCTGCGGGGTGAACCCCATGGCCTTCGGGTCCGCGCCGGCGTCCCCGAACACGGTGAGCAGGATCTGCTCCTCATCGCGCAGGGCCTCGCGCAGCTCCTCGAGCTGCTCGCGGGTGGGGTCCACCACCACGTACTCCCACGTGGCGGGCACGTCCACGGCGGCGCGGCCGGAGCCGCCGGGGATCATGCGGGCGGGGCGCCGGGTGCGCAGGGCCGCGCGCCGCTCCGCCTCGGGGCTCGTCCTGTAGCCGCGGGAGCGCGACCAGGCCGCGAACCACGTGTCGACCAGTGCCGTGTCCAGGTGCTCACTCATGCCATGAAGGGTAAGCGGTGACCCCCGCCACGGCCAGGGCCCGCGACTTCCTGCGACGCCGCGCGCACTAGCCTGGACTTCGATGAGCCCCGCCCCCGTCTCCCGCATCGCGCTGTACTACCGCTTCGCTCCGCTCGCCGACCCCGAGGCGGTGCGGCTGTGGCAGCGCACGCTCGCGGCCTCCCTCGGCCTCACGGGCCGGATCATCGTGTCCCCGCAGGGGATCAACGGCACCGTGGGCGGCCCCGTGGACGCGGTGAAGCAGTACGTCAAGGGCACCCGCGCGCACCCGGCGTTGAAGGACCTGGAGGTGAAGTGGTCGGACGGCTCGGCGGCGGACTTCCCGCGCCTGTCCGTCAAGGTCCGGCCCGAGCTCGTGGCGTTCGGCGTCCCCGAGCGGATCACGGTGGATGAGCACGGCGTCGTCGGCACGGGCGAGCGGCTCACCCCGGAGCGACTCGAGGCCCTGGTGGCCGAGCGCGCCGGCACGGAGAACCCCGTCCGCTTCCTGGACGGGCGCAACACCGTGGAGGCGCAGATCGGCCGCTTCGACGGCGCCGTGGTGCCGGCCGCGCACACCACGCGGGACCTGCTGGCCGCCGTCGACTCCGGCTCCCTGGACCACCTGCGCGACGCCCCGCTGGTCACCTACTGCACCGGCGGCGTGCGCTGCGAGGTCCTTTCTGCGCTGCTGAAGGACCGCGGGTTCCGCGAGGTCTACCAGCTCGACGGCGGCATCGTCCGCTACGGCGAGGCGTTCGGCGACGCCGGCCTGTGGCGCGGCGAGCTGGCCGTGTTCGACCGGCGGATGGCCCTGCGCTTCTCCGAGGACGCCGAGACGATCGGCCGCTGCGTCACGTGCGAGGTTCCCACTTCGGCGCTGCGCAACTGCTCCGACCCCGCCTGCACCACCCTCGAGGTCCGCTGCGCCGCCTGCGCCGCCGCGGACCCGGAC
>NZ_JANQCJ010000129.1:0-6310 GCF_024723355.1 Micrococcus sp. HG099
GCTGGGAGCCGGACGAGGCGGCGCTGGGCGCCGTGGCCGCGATCGCTGCGCGTATCGTGTCCGGGCCCGGTGCGAGGATGCAGGCATGACCTGGCAGGCAGACGAGGACCTCCTCCTGGACGACGACGCCGCGGCCCCCGAGCGCGCCGCGCGGCTGGTGAGCCCGGCGGCCGCGCCGGCCGAGCGGGTCGCGCTGACCCCGGAGCAGGAGGCGGTGGCCGCGATGGGCCCGGGCCACGGGGCCGTGCTCGTGCTGGGCGCGCCCGGCACGGGACGCACCACCGTGGCCGTGGAGTACGCCGCGCGCCGGCTCGAGTCCGGGACGGACCCGGAGTCCCTGCTGCTGCTCGCCCCGAGCCGGGACGCCGCCGCCCGCCTGCGGGACGCGCTGACCCGCCGCCTCGCCGCCGCCGGCCGCGGCACCCGCGCCGTCACGCCCGTGCGCACGTGGACCTCCTACGCGTTCGACCTGCTGCGCCGGGCCCGCGTCACCGGCCCGCTGAGCCACCTGCCCGTCGCCCCCCGCCTGCTCACGGGCGCGGAGCAGGACACCGTGATCGCCGAGCTCCTGGAGGGGTACGCCGCCGGCCACGCCGAGGCGCCGCGCTGGCCGCAGGACGTGGCCGCTGCCGTCGAGACCCGCGGCTTCCGCCGCGAGGTGCGCGAGCTGGTGGACCGCATGAGCGAGTTCGGGGTGGAGCCCGGTCGCCTGCAGGAGCTCGGCGCCGCGCACGCCCGGCCGGTGTGGGAGGCGGCCGCCGTGCTGCTGCAGGACTACCGGGACCGGATCGACCTGGGCCTGGCCGAGGCGTTCGACGCGGCGGGGCTGATCTCCGCCGCGGTGCGCGTGCTCACGGAGCGCCACCCGGAGGACCCCGAGCGCGACGCCGCCGCCCTCGCCTTCGCCGCCGCCGAGCGGGAGCGGCTGCGCACGCTCGTGGTGGAGGACCTGCAGGAGGCGACCCCGGCCGTCCACGACCTGCTCGCCGTGCTGGGCCGCGGCCGGGACGTCCTGCTCACGGCCGGCCCGGACACCGCCGTCGAGGGCTTCCGCGGGGCGCGCCCGGACCTCGTCTCGCGCTATCCGCAGGCCCTCGACCCCGACCCGGTGCCCGGAGCCCCGGAGGCTCCGTCGGCCGAGGAGCGCACCCGCGTGCTCACGCAGGGGCACCGCATGGCGCCCGAGGTGCAGGACGCCTTCCTGCGGGTGGCGCGCCGGGTGCGCCAGCGCACCGCCGCCGTCGAGCGCACCCGCACGCAGACCGCCCCCGCGGACGGCCCCGGCACGGTGCGCGGCCACGTGGTCCCCACCCGCGCCCACGAGGACCAGCTGGTGCTCGAGCGGGTGCTGCGCGTGCACCACGAGGACGAGGTGCCCCTGGACCGCATCCTCGTGGTGGCCCGCTCCGGCTCGCGGGTGGCCGCGCTGGCCCGTCACCTCGAGGCCGAGGGCGTGCCCGTGCTGCGCGACGCCGCCGGCCTGGTGCTCAAGGAGGAGCCCGCCGTCGCCCCGCTGCTCACGCTGCTGGCCGCCGCCGGCGCGCTCGCGGACGACCCCGAGGCCGGCGTGGAGGACGTGCTGGACCCGGACGAGGTGGTGGCGCTGCTCACGGGCCGCTACGGGATGGCTGGGGTGCTGCACGTGCGCCGGCTGCGCCAGGACCTGCTCGCCGCCGAGCGCGGCCGCGGCGGACGGCGCTCCTCGGACGCCCTGCTCGCCGCCGCCCTGCTGGACCCGGCTCTGGCAGGGCCGGAGCACGAGCGGCACCGGGCCCTGCGCCGGGTGCACTGGATGCTGCGGGCGGGGCTCGAGGCCGCCCGCGCACCGTCCGCCTCGCCCGAGGCGGTGCTGTGGGCGCTGTGGTCGGCCTCCGGCCGCGCCGAGCGGTGGCGCTCGACCGCGCTGCGCCCCGCCGAGCACGCGAACGACCGCCGTGAGTCCCGCCGCGCGGACGCGGACCTGGACGCCGTCGTCGCGCTGTTCAAGGTGGCCGAGCGCTTCGTGGACCAGTTCCCGGGCGCCGCCCCGGAGGCCTTTGCCGTGTACATGGAGTCCCAGGACCTGCCCGTGGACACCCTGGCCCGGCGCGCCGAGGCCGGCGACGCCGTGCACGTGCGCACGCCCGCGGCCGCCGCCGGCCAGGAGTGGGACACCGTGATCGTGGTGGGCCTGCAGGAGGGCGTGTGGCCCAACACCCGCCTGCGCGGCCAGCTGCTCGGCGCCACCGACCTGGCGGACCTGCTCACCCTCCCCGAGGGCGGCGCCTGGCCCACCGACCACCGCATCCGGCTGCAGGAGGTGCGCCAGGACGAGCTGCGCATGCTCGCCGCCGCCGTCTCCCGTGCCCGCCGCCAGGTGGTCGTCACCGCCGTGCGCTCCGCCGAGGACGCGCCCTCGGACTTCCTCGACCTCGTGGACCCGCCCGAGCGGCTGCCCGTGCCGGCCCGGGACGAGGCCGGGGTGCGGCGCCTCACCGCCGTGCCCGACCCGATCACGGCGCCCGCCCTCGCGGGCACGCTGCGCCGCCGCCTCGAGGAGGACCCGGGTCAGGGTCCCGCGGCCGCCGGCCTGGCGGCCCTGGCCCGGGACGGGGTGGGCGTCGCCGACCCGCGGCGCTGGTGGGGCCTGCTGCCGCTGTCCACGGACGCCGCGCTCGCGGACCCGGCGCAGGACGTCGTCGCCCTCTCGCCCTCCCGCGTGGAGACCGCCCTGCACAACCCCCTGAACTGGCTGCTCTACCACGTGGGCGCGACGGCCGGGGGCACCCTCGCCCAGTCCGTGGGCACCCTGGTGCACTCCGTGGCCGAGCACCATCCCGAGGGCGTGCCGGAGCAGGTGCGCGCCGAGCTCGAGCGGCGCCTGCCCGAGCTGGGCCTGCCCGAGGGGTGGATCACCGAGATCGAGCACGAGCGGGCCCGCGCCCTCGTGGACGCCTACATCGGCTACTGGAGCATCGCCCGGGACGCCGGCCGCCGGCCCGTGGCCCAGGAGGTGCGCCTGCTCGCGGAGCTCACGTGGGGCGGGACCACCGTGCGCATCACCGGCGTGGTGGACCGGCTCGAGGCGGACGCGGAGGGGCGGCCCTTCATCGCCGACCTCAAGACCGGCCGCAGCGCCCCCACCGGCCCCGAGATGGCGCGCCAGCCCCAGCTCGCCGCCTACCAGGTGGCCGTCCTCGCCGGCGGCCTCGAGCAGATCCGCGACGACCCGGACGCCGACCCCGCCCTGCGCGCGGCGCTCGCGGACCTGGCCCGGCCCGCCGCCCCGGCCGGCGCCGCGCTGGTGCAGCTCGGCGCCGGCACCCAGAAGACCAAGGTCCAGGACCAGCCCGCCCTCGGGCCGGAGGACGACTGGGCGCTCGAGCAGGTCTTCACCGCGGCACGGCGCACCGTCGGGCCCCGGTTCCTGGCCATCCACGAGGCCGGGGGCCGCCGGTGCGCGCTGCCCTCCGTCTGCCCGCTCTGCTCCGAAGGAAGGCAGGTCACCGAATGGCCCCGCTGACCGGCGGCCCCGCCGCCCCCGACCCCGGCCGATCGGCCGGATCCGACGCCGTGCCGGCCGACCGCCCGGGCACCGCGGACGCCGTGCACGCCCCGCAGGACATCGCCGCCCGGCTGGGCCTGCCCGCGCCCACCGAGGAGCAGGCCGAGGTGGTCACCGCGCCCCTGGCGCCGCGGCTCGTGCTGGCCGGCGCCGGCTCCGGGAAGACCGCCACCATGGCCGACCGCGTGGTGTGGCTCGTGGCCAACGGCGTCGTGCGCCCGGACGAGGTCCTCGGCGTCACCTTCACCCGCAAGGCCGCCGCCGAGCTCGCCGAGCGGATCAACGGCCGCGTGGACGCCCTGCTGCGCTCCGGGCTGCGGATCCCCGGCTTCGACGGCGAGCCCGAGGACCTGGGGCGGGCGTCCGTGTCCACCTACCACTCGTACGCCGGCGCCCTGGTGCGGGACCACGGGCTGCGCATCGGCGTGGAGCCGGAGGCCCGGCTGATGGGCGGGGCGGACGCCCACCGCCTCATGGGCTCCGTGGTGCGCTCCCACCCGGTGGTCGCGGACACGCTCGGCGTGGCCCCCTCCCGCCTCGTCTCGCAGGCCCTGCACCTGGCCGGGGACATGGCCGAGCACCTCGTCACCCCGGAGGAGGTCCGCACCCACCTGGCCCGCGTGGCGCAGCAGGGGCGGGACCTGCCGCTGCCGCCCCGCACGAAGGCCCCCACGAAGGAGATCGCCGCGTTCTTCACGGGGCTCGCCGACCGGGCGCTCATGGCCGACCTCGTGGCCCGCTACGACGAGGTCAAGCGCGAGCAGGACGTGATGGACTTCGGCGACCTGCTGCGGCACGCCGCCCGGATCGCCTCCGAGGTGCCGGCGGCGGGGGAGCAGGAGCGGGCCCGGTTCCCCGTGGTGCTCCTGGACGAGTTCCAGGACACCTCGCACGCGCAGATGCGGATCTTCGCCGGGCTGTTCGGGCCGCGGGGTCCGGAGGACGACGCCGCCGGGCTGGGGCACTGCGTCACCGCGGTGGGGGACCCGCACCAGTCCATCTACGGCTTCCGCGGCGCCTCCGCCGGCCAGCTCTTCGCGTTCCCCCACGCCTTCCCGCGCCTGGAGACGGGCCCGGACGGCGGCCGGCGCCGCGTCAACGCGGACGTGTCCCACCTGACCGTCGCGTGGCGCAACGAGGAGTCGATCCTGGCGGTGGCCAACACCGTGGCCGCCCCCCTCAACGCCCACGCGGCCGCCTCCGGCGGCGCGCCCGTCGAGGTGCGCACGCTGCGGCCCCGCCCGGGGGCCGGCGACGGCGTGGTCCGGGTGGACCGGTTCCTCACCCCCGAGGAAGAGGCGCACGACGTCGTCCGGCGGCTCGCCGCCCTGACCGAGGCCGACGACGCCGCGCCCAGCCGGGCCGTCCTGTGCCGCACGCGCGCCCAGTTCGGCCCCGTGCTGGAGGCCCTCGAGGCCGCCGGCGTGCCGTACGAGGTGCTCGGCCTCTCCGGGCTGCTGGCCCTGCCCGAGGTGGCCGAGGTGCTCGCCGTCCTCCACGTGCTCGCCGACCCGGCCCGCGGCGACCAGCTTGTCCGCCTGCTCACCGGGCCGCGCTGGCGCATCGGCCCGGCGGACCTCGAGGTCCTCCACGAGCGCGCCCGCTTCGTGGCGCGGATGCGCGCCCGGCGGGCCGCCGGCGAGGACGCGCAGGACCCGGAGGGCACGGGCGGCGCGGACCCCGAGGCCGCGGCGGCCGAGGACGTCAGCCCCGAGGAGGAGGCCGACTCCGCGGCGCTGCTCGAAGCCCTCGACTCCCTGCCGGGCGAGGGCACCGAGTGGACCGGCTCCCGAGGCCGGGGCATCTCGGCCGAGGGGCTCGCCCGGCTGCGCGCCGCCCATGCGGAGCTGCGCCGGCTGTCCGCCCGGGCGGGGGAGGACCCCGCCGACCTCATCGCCGAGGTGGTGCGGGAGACCGGTCTGGACGTCGAGATGGCGCTGCGCCCCGGCCTCTCCGCTGCCGCCGCCCGGAGGCACCTCAACGCGTTCCAGGACGCCGCCCGGGACTTCGGCGCCGGCACCGCCGGGGCCGACCTCGCCGCCTTCCTGGCCTGGACCGAGTCGGTCATGGAGCTCGAGGACGGCCTCGGCGTGGAGAACGCCGAGCCGACCCCCGGCCTCGTCCAGGTGCTCACCGCCCACGCCTCCAAGGGCCTGGAGTGGGACGTCGTCGCGGTCCCGGGCCTGCAGGAGGGCACGTTCCCCTCCACCCGGGCGGACCGCTGGACCACCCCCGGCTCCGGGGCGCTGCCGTGGCCCCTGCGCGGGGACAGCGGCTCACTGCCGCAGTGGGACGGGACCTGGGCGCAGGACCAGCGCGACTGGGTGCAGTCCGCAGGCACCAAGTACAGCTCGAAGGCGGCCCAGGAGGGCAACCCGGACCCGTACGCGGCCGCCGTCGAGGCCCACGCGGAGCGGGAGGAGCGCCGCCTCGCCTACGTCGCCGTCACCCGCGCCCGGCGCGAGCTCTGGCTCAGCACCTCCGCGTACAAGGGGACGAACAAGGACCCGCTGCCACCCTCGGCGTTCCTGGAGGAGGCGGCTGGGCTGGCCGGCCGGGTGCCGGGCGTCGTCGCCGGCCACGCCCCGGACGAGGACGGGATGCCGGAGGCGAACCCGGCGGCCGGGCGCACCCTGGTCGCCTGGTGGCCCTTCGACCCCCTGGACGGCCCCGAGGCGTTCCTCGCCGACCCGGAGGACCCCGAGGACGAGGGCCGGTGGCGGCCCCTGCCGCGCCGGGCCCGCGCCCGTCGGGACGCCGTCGAGG